>CANHRS010000014.1 GCA_947463445.1 Flavobacteriia bacterium
TAATCTTTTAGACGTAAAATCTAAGAGAGATTGTTTTGCGGAAAAAACATAAGAACCTAAAGCAGCTCCATCTTCTTTTAATTTCCCCAAAGGACCTTCCAGTACTAATTTCCCCATGAATGGACTTACAGATACTTTTCCTCCAAAGGATTTACGGTTACCATCACGATAGGTTATATCCATAATGGATGAAATTCTACCACCGTATCGTGCATCAAAACCACCAGTATACACATCCACATTTTTTACAAGTTCTGTTTCAAAAATAGAAAAGAAACCGATAGAGTGAAATGGATTATAAATGGTAACACCGTCTAATAAAACTTTGTTTTGAATAGGAGTACCTCCTCGCACATAGATTTGTCCACCTTGATCGCCTGTAGTAACTACACCAGGTGTTACACTAAATGCACCAACTATGTCATTTTCACCACCAATACTTGGAATACGTTCTAAGCTTTTTTTGTCTAATTTAATGTGCGACATATTTACCTCAGTAGTTTTCTTCTTAGCTTCTACATTAACACGTGCTACACTTAATTCTTTAGTAATAATTTCTTTGATTAATTCATATTTCTTCTGTAAAATTTGTGTGGATGCTTCAAGAAAGATTGTATCTTTTATTGTTTCGTAAATGGTACTTTCAATACTTACATAATACGTTCCTATTTTTAGTTTAGGTATTGAGAAAAATCCATTTACATCGGTAACTGCCCCTGAAAATTCGTTGCTAGTTGAATAAATTTTAATTTTTTGAAAAGGGATAACTTCGCCAGATGCTTTTTCATAGATGAACCCTCTAAAAATTGATTCCTGACTATTTACATTCAATGAAAAAATTAAAAACAAAAGGAGTAATCTATGAATTTTATGCATTTTTATTATTTTTTTCAAGTTCTTTTGCTTTCTCCCAGTAAATATCCATTTCACTTAAATCCATTTCACTGATATTTTTATTGTCTTCCAACATCAATGATTCCATTGTTTGAAAACGTCCTTTGAATTTTAAGTTGGTTTTGTCTAATGCGTTTTCCGGATTTACTCCAATAAATCGGGCATAGTTAATTAGAGAAAATAAAACATCGCCGAATTCACTTTCTATTTCGGCTGCATCCTTTGACGCTTCTGCTTCTTGTAATTCACCAAGTTCCTCCTGTACTTTGTCCCAAACTTGGGATTTTGTATCCCAGTCAAATCCAATACCTTTTACTTTTTCTTGTATGCGCATGGCTTTTACTAAAGCGGGGAGGGAAGAAGGCACACCTTCTAACACTGATTTTTTACCTTCTTTAAGTTTTAATTTCTCCCAATTTGCTTTAACTTCTTCTTCGGTATTTGCTTCGGTATCACCATAAATATGGGGATGTCTAAAAATGAGTTTTTCACAAATGGCATTTAAAACACTTTCCACATCAAATGCTCCTTGTTCGCTACCAAGTTTACAATAAAAAACTAGGTGTAAAAATAAATCACCTAATTCCCCTTTTAAAGCTTGTAAATCATTTGTTGTTATTGCATCCGCAAGTTCGTATGTTTCTTCTATCGTTAACGTGCGCAGTGTGTCGAAAGTTTGTTTTTTATCCCATGGACACTTATCCCGAAGGTCATCCATGATATTTAATAATCGGTCAAATGCGCGTAGACGAGGATCCATAGTTTAAAATAAAAAACGAATATAATTAGAAATTTGTAGAATTATTCTAATTTCTATAAATCGTTTCTAATAAGTTGTGCATCTAAAAGAATAAAGACAAATTTCTTTTTTTTGTTGAAAATGCTACTTCTTCACTGATGGATTATTTATTTAACACCTCTATATTTTTGAAGAGCAGTATTCGATTCCGATAACGTCGTAAATGAACCTAAGCTTACTTGGTAAGAACCATTTAATTCTTTAGAAAAGGCAGTGTTGAAACCGTCTGTTTTTAAGTTGGATAATAGCTGATCTGCTGAAGCTTTATCTTTAAATGTGCCAACAATAACTTGTATGTTTTTATTTGGTGAAGTATAGGCAGGATTAGGATTAGGCGTAATAATTTTTTTTGGAGCAGGAACAGGTGCAATAATTGGTGTAGATGAGATGATAACAGAATTAATCTTTGCAGGTGGTGTAGTTGTTGTATTTTTAGTATTTAGTGCTGAAGTGTTTTCTGTTTTAACAGTTGGAGTAACATTTAACTTTGTATTAGATTTCGGAGCAGAAACTGACTTAGCATCCGAAGCTACATTAGTGTTTTGGTTTTCAATTTTAGGAGTGGTAACAAATGTGTTTTTGGAAGTAGTTTCATTTGATATGTCCTTCGTACTATGAGGTGAACTTTCTTTTTCTTCTACTTTCTTTGTAGTATGTTTCGATAATTCTTTATGTAATTCTTTTTTTTCGATAACCTTATTTGTTATGATTTTGGATTCTTTTTTGTCTATCACTGTCAAGTGAACCTTATTATCTCTTTGTTTTTTAATAAACCACATTGTTCCTACAGTTAGTAAGATAGCTGAAAACAGCCAAAAAATCATTGAACGTGACTTTTTCTTTTCTTTTGGTGCTTGATTTTCTAAATTATCATTATCTAAAGTAATAGATTTTTTTAGACGTCTTTGTGTAGCTTTAGCAATTGCTTTTTCGTTTTTTCGTTTTTTACGTAATGCTTTTTTATCCTCTTTCGTTTCGATAATTGTTTCCATTGTATTTTCAACTATTGGTTCACTGTGTGATACAATGTCTTTTTCTACATCTCTTTCGTCGGAGGTATGTATGTCATGTAAATTACTTGAAAAAGTAGTGCTTTCTTCATTTTCTTCTTCGATGAAAGTTACAAATTCATTATGTATTATTTCATTCTCATTATTTTGAGTAGATTCTAGTGATAGATCTTGATTTTCAGTTTGATATACTAGTACATCAATAGATTTTTGTTCCGTAATTGTCGCGTCGCTATTAGTTTCCTCAATAGGATGAATATCTGTTTCTTCCAGGGATAAATGAAATGGATTTGTTGAAATTGGTAGTTCTTCCTCGATTTGTTGGTGTATTTCTTTATCTGTTTTGACAGGTTCTTCTAGTGTATTAAATACTTCATTTTGATAAGGTTGATTAAGTGATTCGTTTTCGGAAACAGTTGTTTTCATTTTTTCTTTGGAATTTTTTCTTTCCTTTACTTTTTTAGAAAGTATCGTATTGTCTTTAATTTGATATTCTTCCCAACGTTGAAATTCAATTTCTCCTTCTGAATTTATTTTAAATCTGCCAAATTCTGTCATTTCAAAATTTTCTCCATTGTCTAAAGAAGAATTAACGGTATTAACAAAATTAGTGATAGTATTTTTAGCGTCATCCAATTCAATAGTCTCTACGTTTGCAATATGTTTTGCTAAAAGTCCATCATCGTGTTTCAAAAACGGCATAAAATAAATATCTCCAGTTTTTGTACTAGTAATGGTTAAAGCACCAAATCCTGGAATTATAATCGTATTTGATTCATTTAGAATTTGTTGTAAATAGTTTTGCATAATAGACAATTTGAACAAATGTAAAGTTACAATTTTGTATTAATTAAAAAAATCTTCAAATAGGAATGTTTCATCTAGACGAACCCCTTTGTCTGTATATTTTACTGTACAGCATTCATTTACATTGTCATGTTCGAAGAATAAAATGTACTTATTATTTACTGCAACCTCTAAAAATTTTTCCTTTTCCGTCATGGTAACCAAAGGTCTTGTATCATATCCCATGATATATGGAAGTGGTAAATGACCAACGCTTGGTAATAAGTCTGCCATAAACACTACTGTTTTTCCTTTATAATTAATTTTAGGTAGCATCATTGATTCCGTGTGACCATCCACAAATATTGCGTCTATGTTGTTGAATATTTGGGAAGAAAGTTCGCCTGTACGTTCAATAAATTTTAATTGACCGCTTTCTTGAATGGGAAGAATATTTTCAGTTAAAAAAGAAGCTTTCTCGCGCGGGTTTGGTTTGGTTGCCCAGTCCCAATGTTTTTCATTTGACCAATAAATAGCATTTTTAAACGCTGGTTCAAATCCAGTTCTATTTTTATTCCATTGAATCGCTCCACCACAATGATCAAAATGTAGGTGGGTTAAAAATACATCCGTAATATCCGATTTACTATATCCTAGTTTATTTAGTTTTTGTTCAAATAAATCCGTTTCAGACAAGTGAAAGTGCGAAAAGAATTTATCATCTTGTTTATCACCGATACCTGTATCAATTAAAATTAATCTATTGTCTTGTTCAATAATTAAGCTACGCATAGCCCAGTCACATAAGTTGTTTTGATCTGCAGGGTTAGTTCTATTCCAAATGGATTTAGGAACTACTCCAAACATAGCGCCTCCATCTAATTTAAAGTTACCAGTATTTATGGAATGTATTTTCATAGTTAATTATTAATCAAGGATTCAAAGACAAATTTAAACGGAATGTTTCTCTCTAAAATGTTTTTCTAATTTATCTCCACTATTTAGAATCTTTCTACACCATTTTATTTTTAATGCAGTTTGTTCTTCTGAAGTGAGTTTCCAGTTATATGAACTTTGCTCCAAGCGTTGACGTAAGGTATTTAATATTATCGCTACAGATACAGAAATATTAAAACTTTCTGTGAAACCATACATGGGAATTTTCACAAAGGTATCTGCCATTTTTTCCACTTCTTCACTTATTCCTCTGCGTTCCGTCCCAAAAACCAAAGCAATCGGTTTACTTAAATCTAAGTCATATATTGTGTTTTCTGTGTGAGGAGTTGTTGCAACTATTGTATAACCTTTTGACTTTAATTTATCGATACAGTCTTTGGTAACTTGCGTTCCTTGATTATAGTTAAACATATCCACCCAACGGCCTGCACCTAGTGCGATATCGCGTTGTACTTTATATTGGTTGTCTTTCTCAATTACATGCATTTCTTGTAATCCAAAACAATCACAAGAACGTAATACTGCACTCGCGTTATGTTCTTGATAAACATTTTCTATTGCTACTGTGATATGTTTTGTCCGTTCGGAAGCGATGCGGTCAAACATTTCTTTTTTATTGTCGCTGATTATAGAATAGAATTCAGCTAGTATTTTATCTTCCATTATTTTGAAAAAAAAAGGGCAGCCTAGGCTACCCTTTAAAATTTTGAAACTAATTCTTAGTTAACATTTCCTGTTAAATCAGCACCAGCTTTAAATTTAACTACATTTTTTGCAGCAATATTGATTTCTTTACCAGTTTGTGGGTTACGACCAGTTCTTGCTTCTCTTTTAGAAACGGAGAAAGATCCAAATCCTACTAATGATAATTTATCACCAGCTTTTAACGCTGTAGATGTAGCGCTTACAAATCCGTCTAATGCTTTTTTTGCATCTGCTTTAGATAATCCAGACTCAGCTGCGATTGCATCGATTAATTCTGCTTTGTTCATGTTAAATAGTTTTTTATTCAATTAATACTGCAACAAAGTTATAAGATTATGCAGTATTTACTAGTGTTTTAGCAATAATTGTTAATAAAAATCACGAAAAATAACTTGTATAAAACTAATAATGAACATATTAAATATATTTACATATATTTAACGCATTGTTAATCAGTATCTTATTTTGTTTTAACTGTAATCTTTTATTTTTCAATACGCAGTGTTAAATTATTGTATCCTGCATGAAATTCACTGTGCGACATTCGTTTTTTCCCTTCCGGTTGTAGTTCAGTTACACATAAATAATAGTCATTACACGGAAATAAGATACCTTCTTTTGTGAAAACAATATCGTTTTTATGATCAGAAGGTATATTTGTTTTTGTTGCTTTGAAAAGTTTAAAAGTTTTAGATTCTCCTTTTTCAGTAAAAAGAACGTTTGTCCATGCAGTAGGGTAAGGGGAAAGTCCGCGACTAAAATTGTGTATGTGAGCACATGTTTCCTTCCAATTAATTTGGCAATCGGGTTTAAAAATTTTTGGCGCAGATTTTAACATTTGCGTTTCTATAAGGGCTGTTTGAGGTGTTCTTTTAACTGTCCCATCGATAATTTGTTGTACCGATTTTTGTACTAAGGTTTTACCTAAATACATTAATCGATCATGAAGTTCTCCAGCGGTTTCGTTTTCCGTTATTGGTAATGATTCACGTTCGATTACCATACCTGTATCTATTTCTTGTTCGATAAAAAATGTAGTTACACCTGTTACAGTTTCTCCTTGCATAATTGCCCAATTTATTGGAGCCGCTCCACGGTATTCAGGTAGTAAGGATGCATGTAAATTAATTGTTCCTTTTGGAGGCATATTCCATACCATTTCAGGTAACATGCGAAAGGCAACAACAACAAACAAATCTGCATTTAAATTTGCTAGATCTTTAATAAATTCTGCGTCTTTTAAGTTAACAGGTTGTAGGATATTCAAGGCATGCTTTACTGCTGTTGTTTTTACACTACTTTCTTGTAGTTTTTGTCCTCTACCTGCCGGTTTATCGGGTGCTGTTATAACACCAACGATAGAATAATTGTGTTCTAATAACCCTTCTAATATGGTACTAGCAAATTCTGGTGTTCCCATAAATACAATACGAAAATCTTGCTTTGTCATATTTTTTTTGTTTTCCAATTAAAAAAATGGAGATATCCAATGGATAAAATCCCCAAAGATCCGAAGTAAACATATTCTACGGACCAAACCCAAAAGATGTCAGCTTCCCATACTTTAATTAATAAATAGGAAGAAAAAAGATATATGGTAATGCTGAAAAATTCGATTAAGAAACTTGCAATTGTATTTCCGGATCCATTCACAGTTTGAAATTTCACCGAAATTAAACCGAAAATCAAAAATGAGCCTGCAATGAACCGAAGTATATCTGCACTTTTCTCAATATAGGCACTTGCTGGATTTATCCAAGCAATCATTGTTTTTGGGTAAAATAAAGCACCATGAAAAAACAGAAATAAAAATAATACAGTCAGTAATTGAATTCTGCGTTGAATAATTTTTATTGCATCAAAATCTACTTTACCAACATATTGTGAGATATATGTTTTTGTTGTCGCAGCAAACCCTAAAATGGGTACAAAAGCCAGGAAATAAAAGGATCGAATATTTTGAGAAACGGTTAATTCAAATTTACCCATTTGTTCTATCCAGGTAAAAAATATTGTCCAAGATGCCAATGCAACAAACCCTTGAAAAAATAAGGGGGTACCAATTTTTAGTAATTCAATAAAGGATTTCCATTGAAATGCAAAATGTTCAAACATCTGATATAGTTTGCGTTCTTTTGAAAAAATAATGAATAACGCAAGAAAAAGCATTCCTAAAAACTCAGCAATGGTAGATGCAATAGCAGCACCTTTACTTCCTAAGGGTAGGATTGTGTTACCGATTCCAAATATAAAAAGATACCCTAATACAATATTAGAAACAGCAATGATTAGTGCACCCACTAGTACGACCCATGTTTTTCCAATAGCTAAAAAAAATGCTTGAATTGGTAAACTTAGCATGCAAAATAGTAATGCATAACTACGAACGGATAGAAATTCAATTTGTGCGTTTGCTAAATCGATATGTTTAGTATATAGAGGAAGTAATACAGGAACAATAAAGTATAAAAACAAAAAAAGTAGGAGGGATACCAGCCCGATTGTAAAAACGGATGTTCCAAAAATTCTTCCGATGGCATGCTGTTTATCTTGACCAATTCTTCGTGCAATTAGAATTTGCACACCATCACTTAAACCATTTAAAGCCATAAAAAGGGTGACGTAAATCAAACTAGCGTTACCACATGCGTCGAAAGCGAGTGTGTCGTAACGGCTTAAAAATGCGCTATCGCTTATTAATACAATGGATTGAATAAAGGAGGATACCATTAAAGGTAATGCAACCCCTAAAATATTTTTGTATTTATATTCGAGCATTATTCAACTTGAATAACTAATCCCTTTAAATATTCACCTTCTGGATGAAAGGCGTTTATTGGATGATCTGCAGGTTGATGCAATTGTTCCAGAATACGTACTTTTCTTCCACTTTCGATTGCTGCCGCAATAACGGTATTGGTAAAAAGGTATTTATCGACCACTTGCGAACAAGAATAGGTAAATATCAACCCACCTGGTTTAATTTGTCTAATAGCATGTGCGTTTAAGCGTTTATACCCTTGGATAGCTTTGTGTCGCTTGTCTTTGTGTTTTGCAAATGCGGGTGGATCTAATATGATAATGTCGTAAGCTTCTGGTAATTCTTTGATGTATTCCATCGTATCTGCTACAATAGACATATGGTTTTTACCCATATCATTCAATAAAACATTTGCCTCTGTAAGCTCAATTGCTTTTTTAGAACTATCTAAAGAATGTGCTAGTGTTGCTTCACCTGCAATAGCAGCTAAACTAAATCCACCAGAATAACAAAAGGTATTTAATACTTTTTTATCTTTTGCATACTTTCTTACTAAACTTCTATTCTCACGTTGATCAATGAAAAAACCAGTTTTTTGACCATTAATCCAATCAATTTGGTATTTTATTCCATTTTCTAGTGCTATATGAGGTGTTTCAGCTCCTCCAAATAGATACTTATTTTCTACTTCTAGTCGAGCTGGAAGCGTATCGCTTGATTTAGAATATACTGCAATTAATTCTTTGCCGAGTACGTGTTGCAATGCTTCTGATATGTATCCAACATTTTGATACATTCCAATACTGTGACATTGTATTACAGCTACACCTGCGTAAAAATCAATAATAAGTCCAGGTAATGAATCACCTTCACCGTGAACCAATCTAAGAATTGAGTTTTGCGGATTAAATAAATTTAAACTTCTTCGTAGTGCAACTGCAGCTTCCAATTTTTCATTAAAAAAATCTTGGTTTATTGGACGTTCTGTGAAACTCAATACACGAAAAGCGATTGTGCTAGGTTGAAAATGACCACGTGCAATAAAGTTATTGCGATGATCACAAATATCCACAATTTCTCCTTCGACTAAATCTGATGTATCTGTGTGTATAGCCCCAGAAAAAACCCAAGGATGAAAACGTTGAATAGAACCTTGTTTTGCTTTGTGTAATTGTAGTTTTTTTATGGACATACCTTATTTAATTGCGTCTGCTTTTGCTTTAATTTCTGCTGCTTTTTCTTCGTTACCAACTCTTCCATAAGCACGTGATAAAGTTATCAAAGCATCTTTATCTGTTGGAGAAACAGCTGTATATTTTTCTAACGCTGAAATTCCACGTAATAATGTTCTATTAGCTTGATCATCCAAAGTTTTTACTTTAGGGTCTTTTGTAGGTAATAAAGAAGCTTCTTTACTAATGGATTTTGCCCATGAAATATAGGTGCTTGCTAACTGATAAATAGCATCTACATACATACCATCCAAGGATAATGCTTTTTTGAAACCTTGTTCCGCTTTAGCGAATTCATTATTGTTTAATAATACAGTTGCTACATTGTAATGTAAACGTTTATTTAAGGTGTCATTTGGATTTAACTGTACAAATTCGTCGGTTAATTTTTCCATTTCAGCAATATTTGATTTCTTTAGTTGAATATCAATAAGTGCTAGCATCGCACGTCGATTGTTTGGATAGTACTGTTTAAATGTGGAAGCTAAATTTACAGCCTCATCAAATTTATTGTCTGTTATATAGCTATTCATACCATTTAAAAAAGAAACCTCTGCGTTTGCATCTGCATTTTCCATTTTAGCACCTAGTGTGTTTTTAATTTTATTTGCTTCTATAAAAGCTAACATCGCACCTTCGAAATTTTTGGAAGTAAACAAAGCTTGTCCTTGCTGAAATACAGCATAGGCTTTTTGATTTACGTATCCCTCTACTTTCTCTTTGTATTTTGTATTTGGGTTATTAAATGTAGCAAGCATGTTAGCATCTGCAACTTCTTGATATTCTTTAATTTTATTCATATCGTTTGTTGAGGCCTTTGTAATATCCACTAAACCTAAATAAATCTGCGCTTTATAATATTGCGTTTTTGGATTGTTTTTAGTTTCTTCGTTCGTACTCGCTTGATCTATAAATTCTTTCGCTTTAAATATAGCTTCACTCGCACCAGTTAAATCACGTTTTCCATATGCTTTCACATATTTATTTTCGTATTCACTTGCTGCAGAAGTTTCCATCATTTTTTGACCAAAACTACTACTAGAGATTGCTAAACCTAACGATAATAAAAGGGTGTTTTTTCCTAATGTTTTCATATTTATGTTTTTAAAAATAAAAAACCTTCCATCTGAAAAACTGAAATTAAATTCGAGTTTACAAATGGAAGGTGTTAAAATTAATAGTTATTTAATTATTCTTCTTCAGTAGAATCGTCCTCCAATTCCTCATCACTTGAGGTATCTTCTGTCATGTCGTCATTTAAAACTTCTACAGGAGCATTTGGATCGATTTCTGCTAAAGCTTCTTCGTCTAATTCTTCTTCATCTTCACTTCGAGGTGCACGAGCAACAGCAGCAATAGATGCTGTACCTTTTAAATTAATTAAGCGAACACCTTGTGCAGCTCTTCCCATTACACGAAGCGTATCAACGTGCATACGGATTGTTACACCAGCTTTGGTAATGATCATTAAATCATCTTCATCCGAAACATTTTTAATCGCTAATAAAGGACCTGTTTTATCGGTAACATTGATTGTTTTCACCCCTTTTCCACCTCTATTTGTAATACGGTAAATCGGTTCACCATCTTCAGGGTCATTTAAGAATGAACGTTTTCCATAACCTTTTTCAGAAACAACTAGTACTGTAGAAGTATTGTCTTTTACGCAAACCATACCTACAACTTCATCAGTTTCTCCAAGCAATGTTACCCCACGAACACCAGAAGCATTTCTTCCCATTGGACGTACTTTTTCTTCGTTAAAACGAATTGCACGACCAGATTTCGTTGCTAAAACAATTTCATTTGTACCATCCGTTAACTTAGCTTCTAGTAACTCGTCATTTTCACGAATAGTTATTGCGTTAATTCCATTTGTTCTTGGACGAGAATATGCTTCTAAAGATGTTTTCTTGATAACACCATCTTTGGTACACATGATAATAAAGTTGTTTTGAGCGTATTCTTTATCCGTCAAATCTTGCACTTTAACGTATGCCTTTACTTTATCATCTTGTGCAATATTCAATAAGTTCTGAATTGCTCTTCCTTTTGCTAATTTATTTCCCTCAGGAACTTCGTATACACGCATCCAAAAACATCTTCCTTTTTCTGTGAAGATTAATAAATAGTTGTGGTTCGTTGCTACGAATAAATGTTCCAAGAAGTCTTTATCTCTTGTAGTAGAACCTTTCGATCCCATTCCACCTCTATTTTGTACTTTATATTCAGATAAACTTGTTCGTTTAATATATCCTGCATGTGAAATGGTGATAATTACTTCTTCATCTGGAATTAAATCTTCCATACGCATTTCGGATGCTGCATATTCGATTCTAGATTGTCTAACATCCCCATATTTATCTTTCACGTAGTTCAATTCATCTTTGATGATTTGCATTCTACGATCTTCATTTGCTAATATATCTTTTAAATCTGTGATTAGAGCCATCAAATCCGTATATTCTGCACGTAATTTGTCCTGCTCTAGACCTGTCAATTGTCGTAGACGCATTTCAACAATTGCACGAGATTGTAAGTCACTCAAGTTAAAGCGCGCAATTAAATTGTCTCTTGCTTCCTCAGGACTTTTAGAAGCTCTAATAATTTTAATTACTTCATCGATATTATCACTAGCGATGATTAGACCTTCTAAAATATGTGCTCTTTCTTCTGCTTTACGTAAATCAAATTTTGTTCTACGGATTACAACTTCATGGCGGAAATCAATAAAGTGTCTGATTAGGTCTTTTAAGTTTACCATTTCTGGTCGACCATTCACTAAACAAATATTATTAACAGAGAAGGATGTTTGTAGGGCAGTAAATTTGTATAATTTATTTAAAACGACATTTGAAATAGCTTCTCGTTTTAATTCAAAAACAATACGCATACCATTTCTATCCGATTCGTCTCTAATGTCAGAAATACCTTCTAGTTTTTTATCATTAACAAGTTCCGCAGCTTTTTTAATTAGTTCAGACTTATTAACTTGGTATGGTATTTCTGTAATGATGATTTGTTCTCTACCGTTATTTTCTTCGATTTCCGCTTTTGCACGTATTACAATTCTACCTCTACCAGTAGTTAATGCTTCACGTACACCTTCATAGCCATAAATGATACCACCAGTCGGGAAGTCGGGTGCTTTAACATGATTTAGTAGCTCCTCAACTTCAATATCTTTGTTATCAACATAAGCAATACAACCATCTACAACTTCACTTAAGTTATGAGGAGCCATATTCGTTGCCATACCCACAGCAATTCCTGAAGCACCATTTACTAAAAGGTTAGGTATTTTAGTTGGTAAAACTGTTGGCTCTTGTAAACTATCGTCAAAGTTAGGTGCAAAGTCGATAGTTTCTTTTTCCAAATCTTCCAACATGTCCTCTGCGATTTTACGAAGTCTAGCCTCTGTATAACGCATAGCTGCAGGACTATCACCATCCACAGAACCAAAGTTACCTTGTCCATCCACTAAAGGATAACGTAAAGACCATGGTTGGGCCATACGTACCATAGTATCATACACAGAGCTATCTCCATGTGGGTGATACTTCCCTAGTACCTCACCAACAATTCTTGCTGATTTTTTGTGAGGACGATTTGAATAAACTCCTAAATCTTGCATACCATACAATACACGACGATGCACAGGTTTGAACCCGTCTCGTATGTCTGGTAAAGCACGAGAAACGATTACAGACATCGAATAATCGATGTACGCTGCTTTCATTTCATCTTCGATATTAATTTGGATAATTTTTTCCCCGTCTGCCATAGCGTTTTAATCTAGTTTTTAGTGGTTTATGCTTTTGATGTGTATTCAAACATAAAAGACGAATTTATGTATAATTAAAATAAAGAAAACAAGTCATTTGACTATTTTACTAACAAAAACCTGTGGAAAATTGCGCTTTTTTATTGAGTTATCAACAATTAATAGTCCTACATTTGTTATATTGTATAAAAACTGTATTAATTTTACTTAAAAATCAATAGTGATGGAAGCGAAGTTTTCACCTAGAGTAAAGGATGTAATTAGTTATAGTCGTGAAGAAGCTTTACGTCTTGGTAATGATTTTATAAGCGTTGAGCATATTTTGTTGGGTATCATTCGTGAGGGGGAAGGTTCTGCTATACGACTATTGTCTTCATTTAACTTGGATTTAAAAAGTATTAAGGCTGAGGTTGAATTGGGTTTGAAAAAAAATGCACCGATAAGTATTGATTCAGCTATAAATATTCCCCTTGTTAAGCAGGCTGAGAAAGTTTTGAAAAAATCTTTTTTAGAAGCAAAGTTGTATAAAAGTGCAGATATAGGTACACAACATTTACTTCTTTCTATTCTTAAAGAGGAGGATTGTGTTGCAACTACGATTTTAAATAAATACGGTGTTATTTACGATATTATAAAAGATGAAATAGAACTTATGATGAAAGACGAAAAATTACCTAGAGCTGAGTTTCCTGGTTCTTCGGATGAAGAATCTGATAACTTTGGTGCTGCGCAGCGTAAGACTGCGGATCCTAAATCTAAAACTCCTGTGTTGGATAATTTCGGGAGAGATTTAACCAAAATGGCTGAAACCGGTCGTTTGGATCCAATTGTAGGTCGTGAAAAAGAAATTGAGCGAGTTTCTCAAATACTTTCCAGAAGAAAGAAAAATAATCCCATTCTAATTGGTGAACCTGGTGTTGGTAAAAGTGCTATTGCTGAAGGATTAGCCTTAAGAATAGTACAACGTAAGGTATCTAGAATTCTATTCAATAAACGTATTATCTCTTTAGATTTAGCTTCTTTAGTTGCCGGTACAAAATACCGTGGACAATTTGAAGAGCGTATGAAGGCGGTAATGGCTGAGATTGAAAAAAATCCAGATATTATTCTTTTTATCGATGAAATTCACACGATTATTGGAGCGGGAGGAGCTAGTGGTTCTTTAGATGCTTCTAATATGTTTAAGCCTGCTTTAGCGAGAGGTGAAATGCAAGTGATTGGTGCAACTACCTTGGACGAGTATAGACAATATATTGAAAAAGATGGAGCTTTAGAGCGTCGTTTTCAAAAAGTATTGATCGAACCAACTACTGTTGAAGAAACGATTCAGATATTAAATAATATCAAAGAAAAATACGAAGATCACCATATGGTTAACTACACACCAGAAGCAATTGCTGCTTGTGTAAAGTTGACAGATAGATACATAAGTGATCGTCATTTGCCAGATAAAGCGATTGATGCACTCGATGAGGTTGGATCCCGTGTTCACATTACGAATATCAATGTACCAAAAGAAATTATTGATATTGAAGCACAAATTGAAGCCTTAAAAGAAAAGAAAAATGAGGTTATCAAATCACAACAATACGAAGAGGCAGCTAAATTACGTGATGATGAACGTAAATTGCAAGATCAATTAGAGTCGGAAAAACGTAAATGGGAAGAAGAAAGTAAAATTCACCGCGTTGCCGTTACAGAAGAAGATGTAGCAGAAGTTGTTTCTATGATGTGTGGTATTCCTGTAACGCGTGTTGCTCAAAAAGAGAGTGGACGTTTGGTACACATGGCGGAAGAATTACGTGGTAAAGTTATTGGACAAGACGAAGCTGTTGAAAAAGTAGTAAAAGCGATTCAACGTAATAGAGCTGGATTAAAAGATCCAAACAAACCAATTGGTTCTTTCTTTTTCTTAGGCCCTACAGGTGTTGGTAAAACACAGTTGGCGAAAGTATTAGCGAAATATTTATTCGATTCAGAAGATTCGTTGATTCGTATCGATATGTCTGAATATATGGAGAAATTCTCTATTTCTCGTTTGGTTGGAGCACCTCCGGGATATGTTGGATATGAAGAAGGTGGACAATTAACAGAAAAAGTGCGAAGAAAGCCTTATTCTATTATCTTATTAGATGAGATTGAAAAGGCGCATCCGGATGTATTTAATTTGTTGTTACAAGTTTTAGATGATGGACATATGACTGACGGTTTGGGTCGTAAGATAGATTTTAAAAATACCATCTTAATTATGACTTCGAACATTGGTGCTCGTCAATTGGCTGATTTCGGAACTGGTGTTGGTTTTGGTACCGCTGCACAATCTGCTCAAAAGGAAGATAATAGTAAGGCTGTTATTCAAAATGCATTACGTAAAGCATTTTCACCAGAATTCTTAAATCGTATTGATGACATGATTATGTTCAAGTCATTATCGCGTGAAGGCATTCATTCTATCATTGACTTAGAGTTGGCTAAATTGTATGGTCGTATCAATAATCTAGGTTACCAAATTGAATTGACTGAAAAAGCGAAAGATTTTATTTGTGATAAGGGATACGATGAAAAATATGGTGCACGTCCATTGAAGCGCGCAATTCAAAAATACATTGAAGATCCACTCGCGGAAGAAATCGTAAAATCTACGATGAAAGAAGGCGATAAAATTGCATTAGATTTAGAAGAAGGCAAAGAAGTTTTAACGGTTGTTATTACTGGTGCTACTAAAACTAAAACTAAAACGAAAGAATAATTATTTTATTTTTTTTTAGAATATTTTTGAATAACCGTGAGAGATTTCTCACGGTTTTTTTTATTGTATCGCACATGGTAAATGAGATTAACTAGCCATGTAGCTACATCTTTATTTTTGGAATTGTCTAAATGTTAAGTTAATACGGGCTTCCTTTATTTTTGTTTCTTTTTTAAGCTGATGTACCCAGTTTTGTTGAGACTCCATATTCATAATCAATAAGGAGCCGTTTTCAAGTGCAACCTCTATTTTCTCTTGCGTATGTTTATGTTTTAATTGAAAAGAACGCGTTGCTCCAAAACTCAAAGAGGCTATTATCCCTAACTTTTCTAATTCAGGTTCATTATCACTATGCCAAGCCATTCCGATTTCACCGGTTGCATAAAGATTTAATAGACACCCATTGAATTGGGTGTTTAGTTCCTTTTCTAATTTCTGTTTGAGTTCCAATACCACGTGCGACCAAGGATTTGCTAATTTCTTTTGTTTGGAATAGGTATAAGCAACAGCGATGTCTCCTTCAAAAGCTACTTGACGTTTGGTAATTATTTTTTTCCCGTATAAAGTAATTTCATCGTGTTTCCAATTTACTTCTTTTAAGAGTTTTTCGAAAAATGTATTGTTTGATTCGTATATAAAATTTGGGATGTAATTTGCGTATCCATCGTAGGGAAGTAAATTTGGTGTTTTCATGCTTTTATAAACTCTTTTTGTATTCAAATGTACTTAAATAAGGTGGTTAGCGTTTGGTTTGCTAGGTAAGATAATTGTATTTTTGCATTTAAAAAATAAAATTAAATAAGCAATAACAGATTTAAGACATTTTTGTATGCTTTCACATAGTAGGTATTTCAAAATATACACGTTTTAATTCATTAAAAATCATTAAATATGAAGAAATTTTTTGTAGCAGTATCTGCTATTTTACTTTCGGTAAATCTTTGGGCGCAAGCTCCACAAAGTTTTAGTTATCAAGCAGTAGTTCGCGGAGCTAAAAATGAATTGGTGGCCAACAAACCAGTTGGAATGAAAATCAGTTTGTTGCATGGTTCAGAAAAAGGAAAAGCTGTTTATGTAGAGACCCATAAACCCACTTCGAATGACAATGGATTGGTGAGCATCGCTATTGGTGGCGGAACAAAAGATGCTTCTTCCAACGCTTTTGCAAGTATTGACTGGTCAAAAGGACCTTATTTTGTACAAACAGAAACGGATGTTAGTGGCGGAACAAATTATTCATTGACTAGTGTGAGTCAGTTGTTGAGTGTGCCGTATGCTATGTATGCAAAAACAGCTGAAAGTATAGTAGGTGGTAATTCAGGTTCTTTTGGGCATTATATTGGAGAGCAGTATGGCGGAGGGGTGGTTTTCCATGTTTGGAAAGACGCTCAAGGAGTTGAGCATGGGTTGGTAGTGGCAACGACTGATCAAGGTTCAGCACAGGTTTGGAGTAATGTTGCGGATGTTGAAATTGGTGCGAAAGGAAGAAGTAGTTTAGATGGTTTAAGTAATAGTCTTGCTATTGTTAATCAACCTGGACATACAACGAGTGCTGCAAAAGTCTGTCTTGATTTGGTAAGTGGTGGATTTGAAGACTGGTATTTGCCAGCAAAAAATGAATTAATGATTCTTTATAACAACTATTACACAGTTTCTAGGTCATTATTACAAATTACTAACTTTTCCCCTTTGAGTGAATATGGATATACTAGTAGTACAGAGTCCAATAATATGTTTTGGTATTTGAAGTTCGACTACGGCGAATATGCGACATATACAAAATCTAATAAAGTACTTATACGTGCCGTTCGAGCATTTTGATTTTAAATAAACAATTTTAAGTTATGAAAAGAATTTTTACAATTTTCGCAACGATAGTACTATCTGCTCATTTGATTGCGCAAGTTCCACAAAGTTTTAGTTACCAATCTGTAGTACGAGGTGCTAAAAATGAATTGTTAGTGAATAAACCAGTAGGAATGAGGCTTAGTTTGTTGCAAGGTTCAGAAAAAGGAAAGGCTGTTTATGTAGAGACTCATAAACCCACTTCGAATGACAATTGATTGGTGAGCATCGCTATTGGTGGCGGAACAAAAGATGCTTCTTCGACCGCTTTTGCAAGTATTGATTGGTCAAAAGGTCCTTATTTTGTACAAACAGAAACGGATGTTAGTGGCGGAACAAATTATTCATTGAGTAGTGTGAGTCAGTTGTTGAGTGTGCCGTATGCTTTAACTTCAAACAATGGGATTTCTAGAGTTTCGGTTACTGGCGATTCTTTGGTATTAACTAATGGTAAAACAATTATAATTCCAGGCATAAGTGCTGCAAATCCAAAATCAAATCCTACAAGTGGTTATGGACCTAATATTTCGGATGTAGATGGTAACTCCTATAAAACGGTTTATATCGGTACGCAACATTGGATGGCTGAGAATTTAAAGGTATATAGGTATAATGATCAAACGGATTTAAAATTTATTATGGATAATGCAGAATGGGAAAATAATAATTTAGGAGCCTATTGTTTCTATAATAATGATGATGAATTTATTTCTAAATATGGACTTTTATACAATTGGTATGCTATAAGTCCATCTTCAAATGGAAACAAAAATGTATGCCCAACAGGTTGGCACGTTCCAACAGATGCTGAATGGACGGTTCTAACGGACTATTTAGGAGGTGCAAGTGTTGCAGGTAGTAAAATGAAAGAAGTAAGCATAACAAGCTGGTCTACCGATAATACCGACGCTACGAATACATCGTTATTTACTGGCCTACCGGGCGGTTACCGTTATGAAAATGGGAGTTACGACTGGGTTGGTACTTACGGTAGTTGGTGGAGTTCTACGGTGTACAAGGTAGACAGTGCTTGGGCTCACAGCCTGAGAAGATTCAATGGTATTGTAAATAGATACTACCCTATTAAGTCGAATGGCTTGTCTATTAGGTGTCTAAAAGACTAACATTCCTATCAATTCTTCAGGGTAAACTTCGCTCAGACTGACAAGAAAATTATACATTATGGGTTATGAATTTTCGTAACCCATTTTTATTTCAGTAAATTCCAAACCCCATAGAGCGGGTATATATCTATCTTTTCCATTTCACCAAAGTTTTCAAGTGAAATTCGAATTCCTTTTTCTTTGTTTTTTTCTTGTAAGAATAGAAACATACTTTGCATTGCACCTTTTGTTCCTCCTTTTACTTCTAAAGGAAGTATTTCCTCTTTTTGTTGAATGACATAATCAATTTCCGCTTGGCTATTTTTAGATTCTCGTTGCCAATAATAGAGGTTTGTTTTTTCGTAAGGCGATTTATTTTTAATTAATTCCAACCCAACAGAAAGTTCTGCAATGTTCCCTTTGTTAATGACAGTAAGATTTTCAAGTGTTAAAAGTTGGCTTATGTCTAATTTTAAGATACGTTGATAAATTCCTGTATCGAATAAGATGATTTTTCTCTTTTTAGGATTTATTTCTGCTCCCAAGGGGATTCCGTTTGCTGCGGTATGTGTTACGAAGTGAACTAATCCTGCCATTTCTAAGAGTTGCAAGATTTCTTTGATTTGCTGATTGTTCAACGTTGCATTTGGATAGGTATAGGTGAATTTTTCTCCTTGTTGTAGCACTACATTAGAGAATACTTCTGCGATTTTAATAGGTTCAATTCTTTTTTTGTATTTCGTAAAATCCGCTTGTATGGAAATGATTAAATCGTCTAAAATGCGTTGTACTTCAAGTAAATCTTTAGAAATCACATACGATTTTACCGCTTCAGGCATTCCGCCAATAATTAAAAACTTTTTGTAGTATGCAATTAATTTTTGATGTAATAATTCAGGAAGGGGCAAAATAGGACTAGCTTCTTTCGTTTTTTCAAGTAAACGTTCTTCGTTGTGCGCTAAAAGAAATTCATGGAATGAAATGGGGTACATAAACAAGGAACGAATGCGTCCTACGCCAAAAGAGGGTAGGTCTTTGAGAGCAAATTCTAATAAAGAACCGGCTGCTATTACGTGTAGGTTAGGTTTTCGTTCGTAGAAATAACGTAACAAATGGATAGCAGGGAGCGATGTTTGTATCTCGTCCAAAAATAGAAGCGTTTCATTTTCAATGATTGGAGTATTTTCTATAATGGATATTTGTTCTAAAAGTGCATCCAAATTTTGTGTTGATTCAAATAGCGTGGTCCATTCTTTCTTTTCATCAAAATTAATTTCAATAAAATGCGTGAATGATTTCCCTAAGTTTCGGATAGCAGAAGATTTCCCTACTTGTCTTGCTCCTCGCAATAATAAAGGTTTCCGTGTAACTGAATTTTTCCAGTTGATTAACTCCATATCTATCGCACGACGAATATACATTTACTTGTTTTTTTATAAAAATGAAAAAATCCAAACCAATAATTGATGTAAATGTACAAAAATCCAAACCAATATTCTATCAAAAAATGAAAAAATCCAAACCAATAATTGGGTGTTTTTCTCAAAAATCCAAACCAATGGGGAGGGGTGAAAGCTTACTATTGTTGTTTTGAAGCTATTAGTTTACAAAATTTATCGTAACGTTTGATGATACCAGTATCTATATTTTCGATGTCGAACGCATGGGTGGTATACGTGATTTCTATGTCTGTCATGCCGTCTTTTAGTAAACCGATCACTTCGCAGTTTTCAGGAACGAGCATGGATGAAATGGGATTACCTGTTCTGCCTTTAACCACTAATTTCCGTGTGGATTGTGTATAGACAAGGTAGTAGTCGAACCATTCGCCAACGATTTCGATGTCATCAGATATTGGTTCGAGCAAAAGGATTTTACCATCACCTAAAATTGCGGTATGATTTTGGTCGTATTGTTCGTAAGATAAATCCCCTTTAAAACTAGTTGGGTTGGGATGTTTTGTCCAAACTTTTTGGTGACCCCGTTCCTTTTCGATTTCATCGTAGGAACGTTCGGTGTATTCATCTTCTGTATCTTCTGTATCCACTTGGGTGAAATAGCAGGAGAAGATGCAGCAGCAAAGTGCTGTAAAAAGTATTTTTTCCATGGTGATTTTTGGCTGTGAATTATTTAGTTCCACTAATGTAAATATTCCTATTGTTTTTTAATAGAAAAATCGTTCCAAACACTAAAGTTGGTGAATAGTGGAGTTTAATTTAAATTATATACTACCAAATAAGTATTTAATGCGGTACTATTTTTGGTTTTTGGTTTATTTTATTATTTTTTTTAACTATTAAAATATTGATTTTAAAGTTTTTAAAAAATAATTAAAAAAATATTTTATATCATACTAATTTAGTATATATTTGCAGTAGGGTTTATTTAGAGAGGGCCTCGCCGAGATTGAGTAGGATTTCCTAACAGTTAAAGCGGGGCACTCTTTTTTAAGAACGGTTACTCTAGTAAACAAATTGAATGATATAGAACACCAAACATGCTATCAAAAAAGTCAAAGTACGCAATCAAGGCCTTGGTAGGTTTAGCCAAGAATCATGGTAATGAAGTTCCGTTACGTATAGCGCAGATTGCGGAGCGGGAACATATACCAAAAAAGTTTTTAGAATCTATTTTAGTGGAATTACGAAACAATGGTTTGGTGCATAGCAAAATGGGGGCTGCTGGTGGTTACTATTTAGCAAAAGAACCATCGGATATTTTTTTGAGTCAAATTATTCGTTTGTCGGGTGGTCCAATTGCATTGTTACCTTGTGTTAGTCTCAATTTTTATGAATCTTGTGAAGAGTGTATTGGAGGAGAGGAACAATGTGCTTTACATGTTGTCATGTTGGAAGTACGTGAAGCAACGGTCGAAATATTAGCAAAAACCAGTCTTTCAGATTTGGTAGAACGAGAAGATCGTTTAGCAAAACTTTTAAAATAAATTTTTTCTATCTCTCTGATATGTTGTTTAGTACATTTTATCAGTAGGAGATAAATAGATTAAATTTCTCATTTTGAGGGAGTTTTAATCAAATTTTAGTATATATATTTGTTTAATAAAATTAAAAATTATGGCAGATTTAAAGAATCAAACAGCGTTAGGTGACGTAGCTGCAAGGCAGTTAGCGATTGCTACGAGAACGGTTCCTCAAATGGCAAGCATCACTCCAAGATGGTTGACGCATTTAATGAACTGGATCCCTGTTGAATCAGGTGTTTACCGTTTAAACAAGGTAAAAGAAGGGTCAACTGCTCAAGTAGATTGTTCTTCTAGAGACGAAAAAGTATTACCACATACCTTCGTTGATTACATTGAAAATCCACGTGAGTATAACTTAAGTGCTGTAAACACGTTGGTAGATGTGCACACACGTGTATCTGATTTGTATAGTAAACCATATAACCAAATCAGCGAGCAATTACGTTTAGCGATTGAAACAATCAAAGAACGTCAAGAAAGTGAATTGATCAACAACAAAGAGTACGGTTTATTAAACAGTGTTTCTCCATCCCAAGTGATTAAAACTAGAACAGGTGCTCCAACACCAGATGATTTAGATGAGTTATTGACGAAAGTGTGGAAAGAACCAGGATTTTTCTTGTTACACCCATTAGCATTAGCTGCATTTGGAAGAGAGTGTACTAGAAGAGGTGTTCCACCACCGACAGTATCTTTATTTGGATCTCAATTTATTACTTGGAGAGGTATTCCATTAATTCCATGTGATAAATTACCTATTGAAAACGGAAAATCAAAAATCATTTTGATGCGTACAGGAGAAAGCAGACAAGGGGTTGTAGGTTTATACCAACCAAACTTGCCAGGTGAACAAACTCCAGGTTTATCTGTACGTTTCATGGGGATTAACGATAAAGCAATTGCGTCTTACTTAGTTTCCTTGTATTGTTCTGTTGCTGTATTAGTAGATGATGCTATCGCAGTATTAGAGGATGTGGATATTACAAACTACCACGAGTATAATTACAAATAGACTTCTTTCTCATTAGGGAATTTTTAAAAAATGCTTTTTCTTCGTTCAACTTCAAAATTAAACTCCTCATTTACTCGAGTAAACTGCGGATTTAATTTTTTGTTTGCCTCAAAAAATCTATTTTTTAGAACTCCCCATAAATTTAAAATGTATGGAATTAGATAATTTACAAGCAAATCAGTTTCCGAGTGAAATGGACATTCAAGCATTGGCAAATCAATTGTTCAAAGCTGCTCCAAATCAATCGGTAAACACACAGTCATTTGCCAATGATCGTGATTACCATGCTAATGTAGATAAAGTGAAAACGAACCTTACGGACGATAATCTATTATCTTCTTCAGTTGCTCCGGCATCTGTAGCGGGAAGTGGTAATTCTCCATCGTTGACAGACCATCAAAATGATTTTTCGATAGATGATCCGCAAACGAGTTTACCAGATCCTCATTTTTACAATGGGCAGATTCCAGAATCTGTTGCAGGTAGTGGGAAACAACCAACGATCAATGAATCAAATTCAAATTTCTCGTTAGATAACCCACAAACAAGTTTGCCTGACGCTAATTTCTATAATGGACAAATTCCTGTATCTGCTGCAGGAAGTGGTAAGCAAGGTAGCTATGATCCACAAAATCCATTTGGAAATACATCTGCTATTCAACCGTTAAACTCTTTTGGGGTTCCTTCGCACGATGGGATTGGTATTGACCGTACGTATGAAAGTGAACTTTCTGCCGTATTGAATGCACTTCCAACTTCGGTTCCCTCTAGTCAGTTTAGTTCGATTGGTGGTGCTAACAGTTCTTCCCCGTTGTATTATTTCTTATCGGAAGTAGCAAACAATGCTGGGATATTCGGTAATCCATCTTTGGATCAAGGAACTAAAAATACACATGGTTTATCCAGTATTTTTAAACCGCCGTTTGATTTGAATGTGGTGCGTGCTGATTTTCCGATTTTGAAAGAACAGGTGAATGGAAAACAGTTAATCTGGTTAGATAATGCTGCGACAACCCAAAAGCCTAATCAAGTGATAGATCGTATTAGCTACTTCTATCACCATGAGAATTCTAACATTCATAGAGCTGCACACGAATTAGCTGCGCGTTCTACAGATGCATATGAAGGTGCAAGGGTGAAAGTACAACACTTTTTAAATGCAAAATCGGTAAACGAAATTGTATTTGTGCGTGGTACTACGGAAGCTATCAATTTGGTAGCACAAAGTTGGGGAGAGCAACATTTGCAAGCGGGAGATGAGATCGTTATTTCTCATTTAGAACACCATGCAAACATTGTTCCTTGGCAACATTTGGCGCAGAAAAAAGGATTAGTTATTCGTGTGATTCCAGTGGATGAAGATGGACAATTAATTATCGAAGAGTATACGAAGTTGTTGGGTCCAAAAACGAAATTAGTATCCTTTACACAAGTTTCGAATGCTTTGGGTACGGTGACTCTAGCCAAACAAATCATTGAACTTGCACATGCTGCAGGAGCGAAGGTATTGTTAGATGGTGCACAGTCTGTATCCCATATTCGTGCGGATGTTCAGGATTTGAATGCCGATTGGTTCGTGTTTTCAGGACACAAAATATTTGCACCAACAGGAATCGGTGTGTTATATGGGAAAGAAGATTTATTAAATGCCACACAACCTTGGCAGGGTGGAGGAAATATGATTAACGATGTGACTTTTGAGAAAACAACGTATCATCCAGCACCAACAAAATTTGAAGCAGGTACCGGAAATATTGCGGACGCAGTAGGACTAGGTGCAGCGTTGGATTATGTGTCGAAGTTAGGTATTCATAATATTTACCAGTACGAACACGCCTTGTTGAGTTATGCTACTTCTTTGTTGAAAGATGTTCCAGGTTTACGATTAATTGGTACAGCAGCTAACAAAACAAGTGTTATGTCATTTGTGTTAGATGGGTATACGAATGATGAGGTAGGTCAGGCCTTAAACAAACAAGGAATCGCAGTACGAACAGGTCACCACTGTGCACAACCAATCTTACGTAGGTTTGGGTTGGAAAGTACAGTTCGACCATCGTTGGCTTTTTACAATACCTGTGGCGAAATCGATACATTAGTATCTACATTGCATGATTTGAAAAAAGGAAAAAATTATTACTTTCAGTATTAATCCTTTTAAAAATAAGATTGAAAGGGGTGTCCATTTGGATGCCCCTTTTTTTGTTTGCTGCCTTCGAGAGCCTCAGGCAGCACGCGCGCCCTAGGAAATAGCTTTTATTATTCCATTCTAAAATTGTTAAAATATGTTAAAATTATTTATATCATACTAAAACTATAGAATATGTATTATATTTGTCCTGTGAATGATTCAGCTGGTTTATGTCGACTATAATCAACTGCAGATTTCCAAAAAATAGAAAGTATAATTTTAAAAAAAATAAAAACGTAATGAGTACAAATAATAAGTTAAGATATGAGACGTTGCAATTACATGCAGGTCAAGAAGTAGATCCAACAACAGGTTCAAGAGCAGTTCCGGTTTTTCAAACAACATCGTATGTGTTTAAAGATAGTGAGCATGCAGCAAATCTTTTTGGATTAAGAGAATTTGGAAACATTTATACCCGTATAAACAATCCAACAACCGACGTGTTCGAAAAACGTATCGCAGCCTTAGAAGGTGGGGTGGCAGCATTGGCAGTTTCTTCTGGTCAAGCAGCACAATTTATCGCGTTAAACAACCTATTAGAAGCAGGAGATAATTTTGTATCTACTTCTTATTTATATGGAGGGACTTACAATCAATTTAAAGTTTCTTTCAAACGTTTAGGAATAGATGCACGTATCGCTCCAGGTGATTCTGCCGAAGAGTTCCGTAAATTGATTGATGAAAAAACAAAAGCAATTTATTTAGAGACAATTGGAAATCCAGGGTTTAACATTCCAGATTTTGAGAAAATTGTTGCACTAGCAAAAGAATTTGATTTACCATTAGTAGTTGATAATACCTTTGGTGCAGGTGGTTATTTATTCAAACCATTGGAGCACGGTGCAAATATTGTTGTTAGTTCGGCTACAAAATGGATTGGAGGTCACGGAACAAGTGTTGGTGGTGTTATCATCGATGGAGGAAACTACAACTGGGGGAATGGTAAATTCAAACAATTTGTTGAGCCATCCGAGGGATACCATGGATTGAAATTTGCAGAAACGTTTGGAATTGACAATAAATTAGGGTTGCCAAATATTGCATTTATTATACGTGCAAGAGTAGAGGGTTTACGTGATTTCGGTACTTCTATTTCTCCATTAAATTCTTTCTTATTATTACAAGGAATTGAAACTTTATCCTTACGTGTTCAACGTCAAGTAGATAATGCTTTAGAATTGGCTACGTGGTTAGAGAGTTTACCAGAAGTGGAGTATGTAAATTACCCAGGGTTAACAAGTTCTAAGTACCACGATCTTGCGAAGAAATATTTAACGAATGGATTCGGTGGTGTTTTATCTTTCAAATTGAAAGCAGGTAAAAAAGGAGCGGATTTATTCATTGATAGCTTGAAATTGATTAGCCATTTAGCAAATGTTGGAGACGCAAAATCTTTGATTATTCAACCAGCGACTACCACGCATGAACAACTTTCTGCAGATGAGCAATTATTAGCAGGTGTTGAACCAGGTTTATTACGTCTTTCTGCAGGATTAGAACATGTAGAAGACATTAAAGGTGATTTAAGTTTAGCATTTGAAGCATTACGCGCTTGGAAAAATGCAACTTTGAGTGACACTATTTTATCGTAACGATTATGGTATGTTGTATGTAGCCCCCTGTGTTGTAAGACGCAGGGGGTTTTACATGTTAAATCTCTTCGTCTTTCAAAATTGGAAAAACTTCCATGGATTTTTTAAGTGGATACAATGGAAGAGATTCCATAAGTTCCATCACTCGTTCTAGTTCTAGATCGTTAAAAATTAAAACAGCACCATTTTTGGTTTGGCGTAAAAAAAGTTGGTCTAAATATCCTGCTTTTTTCCAAGCAGCAACCACTTCTCTTTCCTTTTGAATAATTTCTGGAAAATTTGAAGGTAAATTATCGATGTCGATGGTTAAAATTACGAGTGTTCTTTTTTGCATAGTTTCAGAATTAAATCATTTTGTTTCAAAAATATTAAATTTGTCTACTAATCACATGTAACATTAAATTATGTGTGTAGGCTAAAATTTTAGACTAATGGAAAATACAGGGGTTCGTAAGAATAAAAACTTCATACCAGGCAATTGTCCGGTTGGATATACGATGAATATCATAGGAGGGAAGTGGAAACCGAGTATTATACATCGCATACGTACGGATCGTAATCGGTACAGTTTGTTATTGAAATCCATTCCAGAAATTAGTAAGCAAACTTTGACCAATCAGTTGCGTGAATTGGAGGCGGATGGGGTGATTAGTCGTATCATTTTTCCTGAAATACCGCCACGTGTAGAATATTCGATTACGGAGTTCGGCGCTACTTTGTTGCCTATCATTGATAGCATGTATCAATGGGCGAAAGTGCATATGCCGAATTTGCCAGTGGAGGCCACTGAGGTTTGTGAATAAAGTACTATTCCGTTTTTGAATAGGATAGTAATTCTACTCTTTTTTTAATCAAATTTTACTTTTTCAAACTAAAATCTATAGTTTTATTAGATATTAAAACTTAAAATCATAAGAAAAATAAATTTCAATTCATCTATAAAAAAAAAGCATTGAATTGTAATAATACTTAATTATTGATTTTTATAATCTTAAAACTAATGGCAAATAAAATTACTATTGAGGGAACTGATATAACAATTTTAAATCATGAAAAAAACGATTTTATTTCCTTAACAGACATGGCTAAAAGCCAACATCAGTAGGTTGTAATTATTAAATGGCTAAGTTTAAAAAATACAATTGAATACCTTGGCGAGTGGGAAGCATTATATAACCCTAATTTTAATTATACCGAATTCGGTATAATTAAAAATGAAGCGGGTAGTAACAATTTACACAAATGAAATCACTAGTTAATAACCAACACCTTAAAAAACTTGGGAATTTAGTGTAATTTGAAGCTTCTTTAGATTTCTATGAACCAATAAATATGCAATCTGGTCGTTCAATTTTTTCTTCAACGCTTCCTAATAAATATAGAATATAAGTCTGATATTTTTTAATCAATCGGTATTTGATTGAATTTTAATCGTTAAATTAGATTAATAATTAATCAAAATAAAATGTCAGGATTAGAAAAAAACAAACTCAACACCTCGAATCTCGTAATAGAACTTTCTTCCTTGATAGAAGAAAGCAAACAACAAGTTGCTAAAGTTGCAAATAGTACATTGACCTTACTTTTTTGGCATGTTGGAAAACGTATTCAAGAAGAAGTACTTAAAAATGAACGTGCTGAATATGGAAAGCAAATTGTTACTATTGTGTCAATACAATTAGCAGAAAAATATGGTAGAAATTTTGAAGAGAAAAATGTGCGTAGAATGATGCAATTTTCACATGAGTTTTCAGATTTTGAAATTGTCGTTCCACTGGCACGACAATTGAGTTGGTCTCATTTTTTAATATTAATTCCTTTAAAATCAAAGGAAGCAAAGTTATATTATGCGCAAAATTGCATGGATCAAAATTGGGGTAAACGAGAACTTCGCAATCAAATTCAACGAAAAGCATTTGAGCGCACAGAATTAGCAAACATACAATTTTTAAATTCACAGCCTGACTTGATGAACACCTTTAAAGATCCTTATGTATTGGATTTTTTGAATTTGAAAAACACCTATTTAGAAAATGATTTAGAAAAAACCATTTTACAAGAATTAGAAACCTTTGTTTTGGAATTAGGTAGAGGATTTGCTTTTATGGAACGTCAAAAACGAATGGTTATTGATGGGGATGATTTTTATTTGGATTTATTATTTTATAATCGAACATTAAAACGCTTGGTTGCCATTGAATTAAAGTTAGGGAAGTTTGAAGCATCTCATAAGGGGCAAATGGAATTGTATTTAAAATGGCTTAATAAATACGAAAAACAAGAAGGTGAAAACGAACCTATCGGTTTGATTTTGTGTGCTGAAAGTAATAAAGAACAAGTGGAATTACTTGAAATGCACAAAGATGGAATAATGGTTGCAGAATATTTAACTGTAATGCCTTCGAAAAAAGAACTAGAAACTAAATTACATCAGTTGTTGGTGGAAGCAAAGGAAAGAATTGAGCGAAATAGGTCTCCTATTTATTGAGCCCTGTGGTTTCGTTTTGAGTACTATTCATTAAATAAAGTGACAATGAATAAGCTATAAATTTAAAAGGCCATCTTTGGAGACAGCCTTTTGGTGTAATAAACCTATTAATTTATTCCGTACACTAAATTAATTTTTCCGAATCTGTACTTGATTTAGGTAGGTTTTTACGAGTTTTTTTGCGGCTACAATTGGTGCAATATTATGTTGTTTTGCATAGAAGAAAGTTTCCAAAGTATTCATGTATATTTTCTCGATTTTTGCTTGTAGATGCTCTTTGTCCGCCTGTACGTATTCAAAATAATTGGTAATTAAACTCCCTGCATTTATTAAGAAGTCCGGTGTGAAAAGGATTCCATGTTCTTCCAATAATTTACCATCTTCTTCTTCGTTGTTTAATTGGTTTTCTGCTGGACCAGCGATTAGTTTGTAGCGTAATGAAGGAATGTTAAATTCGTTGATTACCCCACTGGTAGCAGCCGGAATAAGGATGTCTGCATCGAATGTAATAACATCTTCTGGAGCAATAGCGTTTAATTGCGGAAAGCGAACTAATAAGGCATCCACTTTTTCTTGATCTTTATCTGCAATGAAAATTTCTGCACCGTCTTTGAGTAAGAATTCAATAATTTGTGTACCTACATTTCCAACTCCTTGAACGACGATTGAACGACGTTTTAATTCTTCTGTTCCCCAAAGGTAAAATGCAGATGCTTTTAATCCTTCTAAAACACCATACGCGGTAAAGGTAGCAAGGTTCAATGTTTTGCGTTGGAAACTAATCGTATGTGCTGTTGTTTCTTTGATGTAATTAAAATCAGTGGTAGTAATAGTAGCGCTTGGAGTAGCGATAAATTTTCCTTTTAATATGTTGATGTAAACTCCAAATTTACGTAATTGATCCGGTGTAACTATTTCGTTTTCATTTGCAAGTAAAATTGCATGAGCACCACCAATACTTAATCCAGCCATTGCAGCTTTATAGGTTGCAGTTCTGGAGTATTTAACGACAGCTTCGAAGGCTTTGTTTATGTGATCGTATTTTTGGATATTGACAGTTCCAAAAGCTGCGCCTAAGGTAGTGTCGTGGATAGCAATTACTGCTCTCAAACCAGTTTGTTTGTCTTTGATGTATAAAATGTTTTCGTGTTCTAAGACATTTTGTTGTACATCTTCCGGTTTCGTAATCGTGTTTTTATATGCTTTTTCGATTAGGAAATCGATGTTTTTTAAAGTTCTCATTTTTTTGTTGTTATAAGTTATACGTTTCTTTTGTTTTCGCTAGGGCGATTTTTCATTTTTCGTAACAACAACAGCACATTCGTTTTTTCATCTTTTTTCATTTTAATTTATATTCCCACTATTGGGTTAGGATTTGGCACCGATTTTCCAATTTGTATAGTCAAACTTATAGTTGGTTGCCAGAGGATCGCAAAGCCTAATCTTTCCCCTCTTCTTTATAAATCAATCTAGTATTGCTAGAAGTAATTGTGATACAAATATACTTAAAAAATATTTATATCCTATTGTTTTAGTATTCTTTTTAGTGTTTAGTTTTTAGTGTGTTAGATGTGTGTTTTTGTTTTTTTTAATTTTAATAATGTAATTTTTGTATTTATTATTTTGTTTTTCAGTTATTTATAAATATTTTTTATTGGTAGGATATACTTTTTTTGGAATTTATTTTATACTATATATTCTATATTTTTTGTAGTTTTATTCTTTTATTATTTACATTAAAATGTTTTTATTTAACATTTTTTATATTTTATTTTTATTTTAATATCTTGAAAAATAATTATTTAAATCTAACTTTTAAATTTTCTCACTTAAATACTACTAAAATTATAGGATATGTATGATTTTATGTTTTATATTTGTGCCGTGAAACTTTAAAATTGGTAGATGTATGAGAAAGAATATGTAAAGGTTAGTTGAAAAGTGAAGGGTTGCTAATGCAAATCATTAGAATAGAAAATAAAAAGTAATAGAAAATATTGAATATAAAAAAATGAAGAAAATTTATAAAATAATTATACCTGTTCTGTTTGTTGGGAACTTTGTTTTCTCGCAACAAGAAGTAAAAGGAAGTATTAAAGATGTGCGAGGTAGGGTAGTAACGGGAGCTAAAATTAATGTAAAAGGAACGGATGTTGTAGTTGTTACAGATTCTTTGGGCTACTTTACATTAAATACGAACGAACCATTGCCACTTTGGATTCAAGTGGAATCCAAAGGTTATTTCGCAGAACAAATTAAATTAAACCAAATTGCTGTAAATCCGATTAGTATTATTTTAAGTTCGGAAGTTGCTTTAGGGGAAGCGGTTGTTACCTCACGAAGAAGACAAGAAGTTGCGCAAGAAATTCCAATTCCAATTACAGTAATCGGTGGTCAAAGAGCAGAAGATGCTGGTGCATTTAACGTAAATAGATTGAAAGAATTAGTGCCTTCTGTACAATTATATTCTTCCAATGCACGTAATACAACTTTGAATATTCGTGGTTTAGGTTCTACGTTTGGTTTAACGAATGATGGTATTGATCCTGGTGTTGGTTTCTATATTGATGGAGTGTATCATGCACGTCCAGCGGTAACAGCATTAGATTTTGTAGATGTGGATCAAATTGAAATTTTAAGAGGTCCACAAGGAACTTTATTTGGTAAAAACACAACAGCAGGTGCTTTTAATATTACAACTAAAAAACCAAGTGAAATACCAGGTGCAAAAGTGGAACTTTCCTATGGTAACTATAACTATTTACAAGCAAAAGCTTCTGTAACAGGTAAGGTAGCTAAAAACTTATCTACGCGTATTTCTTTCAGTGGGACACAACGTTCTGGTACAATTTTCAACGTAAATGATCAACAACGCTACAATGGTTTAAATAATATTGGTGTTAAAGGTCAATTATATTGGACGCCAACCGAGAAATTATCTTTCCAATTAATCGGAGATTATAACAACCAACAACCAGATGGTTCTTCGTTAGTTGTTGCTGGTATTACTAAAACAAAGAGAAGTGCTTTCCGTCAATACGATGCAATTATTAAAGATTTGGGGTATGAACTTCCTGTTGTAGATCAATTTGCACGTAAAATTTACACAAACACGCCATATCGTCATGATCAAGATTTAGGTGGTGTTTCTTTAAATGGTGAGTATAAAATTGGAAAAGGTACATTAACTTCAACTACTGCTTGGAGATTTTGGAACTGGGATCCAGTAAACGACCGTGATTTTACGCAAGTTGCTGCTTTAACAAAATCGCAAGCACCATCGCATCATGAACAATTTTCTCAAGAATTAAGATATTCTGGAAATATTTTGGATAAATTATCTGGCGTAGTTGGTGTTTACTATTTAAATCAAAACTTAACAGCTTCACCGTATCATGAAGAAGAAGTTGGTCCAGACCAATGGAGATTCCAAGCTTCGGATAAAATCAAAGATTCTTTATTGCTTAAAATTGAAAATAGAGAGTTGTTAAATGGCTATGGTATCCGAACATACTCAACATTGAAAACACAAAGTTCTGCTGCTTATGGTCAATTAGATTGGGATGTATTTAAAGGATTACACTTAATCGGAGGTCTTCGTTTCAATTACGATAAAAAAGACTTAGATTATAGAAGAGAAACGTATGGTGGACTTCAAACTACGAATGCTAGTTTATTAGCAATAAAAAAAGCAGTGTATACCAATCAAGAATTTGATGCAAGTACGGAGAATACTAATTTATCTGGAAACTTAACATTAGCATATAAATTAAACGAAAAGTTTAATGCGTACGCAACATATTCTACTGCTTACAAACCAGTTGGTGTGAACTTAGGTGGTTTGCCTACGGTGAAAGATCCTGTTTCCGGAAAAGATGTTGCGGATTCATCTTTAGCAGTAATAAAGCCTGAATTTGTAGAGCATATTGAATTTGGTATTAAAACAAGGCCGTTGAATGGTTTAATATTAAATGTAAGTGCTTATAATACTGATATTAAAGATTACCAAACAAATGTTCAATCTCCAGAATTAGGTGTGAATAGAGGGTACCTTGCAAATGCAGAGAAAGTAAATGTGAAAGGATTTGAAATTGATGCAAATTATAAATTGAAAAAGTTTTTATCTCTTAATGCAAGTGTAGCATACATAGATGGTAAATACGTAAAATTCACAAATGCACCACTTCCATTGGAAGAAACAGGAGCAACTACAATTGATCCAAAAACGAACAAACCTGTTCAACAAGCGTTTAAAGATATCTCTGGAAGTGAATTGCCAGGAATTTCTAAATGGAACCTAGCTTTAGGTGGTGAGTTATCAACTGCTGGTAAATTGTTTGAAAATGAAGGAAGATTCTTTATTGCAACAGATTTCTCTCACCGTTCAGCGTTTTCCTCAAATCCATCACCATCAACTGTGTTAAGAATCAATGGATATTCTATCATCAATGCACGTTTAGGATTTAAATCAGGACAATACTCGGTATTTATCTGGTCTAGAAACTTAGCTAATACAAACTACTTCGAGCAATTACAAGCTGCTGCTGGTAACTCTGGATTGTATGCAGGTGTTTTAGGAGATCCAAGAACTTATGGTGCTACATTTAGATTTAACTTCTAATACATGTAGAAATAACTTACAGGTATAAAGTAAGTTATATATAAACAAAAACGCCACGCTAGAAATAGCGTGGCGTTTTTGTTTTATGCAATTGGTTTTGATTCACTTACAATAAATCACGCATCAACATACGCGTTGTATGCTTTGTTTGTTGTGTTAGGATGATTTCTTTGTCTACTGTTACACGTTCAATTGTTTCTTGATCATAATGACGAATGGTCACTAATTCTAAATCTTCCTTGAAGGTAACCGTATATGCTTGCTCAAATTCTTTTGTAAGTATATCTAAGAGGCCTTTTTTATTATCAATCACAAAATCAAAACTAATCGCTGAATTTTGCATTAGATGAATGTGTGCATGCACTGAGGATATGGTGTTGAAGATTTGACTTAATTTTTCTTCTGCAATAAACGAAAAATCCTTTGGTGTAATGCTAATCATTAATTGATTCATTTTAAAAATAAATGATGGAATTAATGTGTCGTCTTTTGGATCAGAATCAATAATCGTTCCTGGTAAATCAATATCGATAAACGATTTTACAAATAAAGGAATGTTTTTATTTTGAAGTGGTTTGATTGTTTTTGGGTGAATCACATTTGCACCATAATAGGCAAGTTCTATTGCTTCTTGGAAGGAAATATGTGGTAATTGAATGGTTTCATCAAACCATTTTGGATCTGCATTCAACATGCCTGGTACATCTTTCCAAATGGTTAAACTTTCAGCATTTAAACTATAAGCAAAAATTGCTGCTGTATAATCAGAACCTTCACGACCAAGAGTAGTTGTAAAACCCTCGCGGGTACTTCCGATAAATCCCTGTGTGATAAAAATGGAAGTGTTTTTTTCATTTTCAGCAAATTTTGTTTGAATAAGTTCGTTGGTTTTTTCCCAATCTACTTCCCCTTGCTTGTAGTTGGTATTTGTGCGAATAAGTTCTTTTGCATTTAACCAGGTTACATTACTCACGTTTTCTGCCAAATATGCTTCTACAATTTTGGAACTAATCATTTCTCCAATGGATACAATTTGGTCATATTCATACTCCTCATTTTCTGAAAATGGTTTGTGTATTTTTTCATTTAGATAGACAAATTGCTGTTCTAAAAAATCTAGTGTTACATTTAAACGTACGGTTAATAATTCGGTAGCAATTTGGATGTGTTCGCGGTAGAGTAGGTCTACTAAATAACGAAAAGATACCTGATTATTGGTTTTCAATGCATCTACTATTTCTTCAAGTTGATTGGTTGTTTTTCCAATTGCTGAAACTATAACACCTTTCTTCACGTGTTTGTCTGCTAAAATGATATTTACTACATTTTTTATTCCATGTGCATTTTTTAAAGAAGCACCACCAAATTTGTATATCCTCATATTTATACTATTAATTCTACAATATTAGTAGATAATATTCTAATTTACACTAATATTTAACAAGTTTTTTTTACTTGATCAGCCAATTTTATTTATTATTTTACCTTGTTTTTTTATTATATTATTGTTAATTAAGCATTTGTGTTTTTATCTCCTATTAAATCCATGGATGTTTAGAAATTAATTTGTTTTTTTCTTGTGTAATTAAAATATCGGTTATATTTTTGTACTGTTGTTAGAAAAAAATGTTGATACAGTAAACATTCAAATAAACCCAAAATTTTAAAAATGGCAATATTTAGAGAAGGAATTCAAAATTTAAATTCAATTCATACTAAATCGATAGTAGAAAAAGATATCATCGAGCTTGGTAAAAAAATTGAATTGTTTAAAGATGGAAAGATTTCAGATGACAAGTTTAGAGCATTGCGTTTAGCACGTGGTGTATATGGACAACGCCAACAAGGCGTACAAATGATTCGTATCAAATTACCCTTTGGTAAAGTGACTACGAAACAATTGCGTCGTATCTCGGATGTTTCAGATGAGTTTAGTACTGGGAAGTTGCATATCACTACCCGTCAAGATATACAAATACACTATGTAAGTTTGGATCGTACACCTGCCTTATGGGAAGAGTTGGAAAAAGACGACGTTACCCTTCGGGAAGCATGTGGTAACACCGTTCGTAATGTAACGGCTAGTTCCACGGCAGGTATTGATCCTTCAGAACCTTTTGATGTTTCACCGTATGCAGATTTAGTGTTTCGTTATTTCTTACGTAAACCGTTCGGTCAAGAATTAGGGCGTAAAATTAAAATTGCATTCAGTGGAAATGACTCCGATGATGCGTTTGCTTTTATCCATGATTTTGGATTTATTCCTAAAGTTGAAAATGGAGTAAAAGGATTTAAAGTACTTGTTGCTGGTGGTTTAGGTGCACAACCGCAATTAGCTAAAACAGCATACGAATTTTTACCAGCCGAAGAGATTATTCCCTTTATTGAAGCATCCATTCGTGTGTTTGATAGACATGGAGAACGCAATAGTAGAAATAAAGCGCGTTTAAAATATTTAATTGCAAAGGTTGGTTTTGAAGAATTTGTACGATTAGTAGAGGTAGAACGTGCTGCTGTTCAGTATGATAATACAAACGATTTCCGTGTGTTTGATCAACAAGTGGAGTATCCAGTTCCTACAAATATTCTTTCTAAACAAGATGTGCTTACAGATTCTCAAAATCCAACATTTAATGAATGGGTTCGTACCAATGTTTTCGAACAAAAACAAGCTGGTTATGTTGGGGTGTATTTAAAGATTGCCTTAGGTAATTTTAATACGGATCAAGCACGTCAACTAGCGGATATCGTAGATAAATATGCTGGTTCAGACATTCGTTTTACGATTGACCAAAGTGTATTGTTAAAATATGTTCTTCCTGAAAACCTGTTGTTTTTGTATGAAGAATTAAAAGCGATTGGTCTTGCAGCCAGTGGATACAATGGATTAGCAGATATTACTGCGTGCCCAGGGACAGATACATGTAACTTAGGAATCTCCAACAGTACGGATGTAGCGGTGATCATCGAAAATTTAATTCGTGAAGAATACCCGGAATTGATTTACAACAACGAGATCAAAATCAAAATTAGTGGATGTATGAATTCGTGTGGTCAACATGGTTTGGCGCACATCGGTTTCCACGGAAGTTCGATGAAAGTAGAGAAAAACACTTTGCCAGCTTTGCAGTTGTTGTTGGGCGGTGGTCGACTAGGAAATGGAGAAGGGCGTATTGCGGATAAAGTAATAAAATTACCTAGCAAACGTGTACTTGACATTATTCGTTATTTGTTGAATGACTACCAAGAAAACCAACACGATGATGAAGGGTTCAACGATTATTACGACCGTCAAGGAAACAAATATTTTTATGATTTATTAAAGCCGTTGGCTGATTTATCGACCATTAAAGATGCAGATTTTATCGATTGGGGAAGTGAAGATAAATTTAAGACAGAAATTGGTGTAGGTGAATGTGCCGGTGTAATGATCGATTTAGTTGCGACTCTGATATACGATGCAGAAGAGAAATTAGCAGACGCACAACACGCTGTAAATGAAAAAAGATGGGCAGACGCAGCGTACTTTACCTATTCTGCAGGAATCCATACCGCGAAGGCATTATTGTTAGAAAATAAAGTACATTGTAACACACATAGCGGCATCATTGCTGACTTTGATATTCATTTTGGAGATTTTTATGGTTTCAAAACGGCCATTAATTTCTCCGGATTTATAATGCGCATCAACAGTCAAAAAGCAGATGAAGCATTTGTGAACGAATACTTTCAAGAGGTACAAGGTTTCATCGCAAAAGCAAAAGAAATCAGAGCATAATTCAACTAATTAACCATTAAGAAATTTAGGACGGTATGGCGTGTGAAACGCAGAGTGAAATTAAGAGATATAGTAAGATAAAAAAAACAGTTCTAAATTCTCTCAATTAAAGAAAGTGTCTTCCTTTCACTCTCCACTTCTTAATTTCTCAATGGTAAAAAAATAAAATTTTAAAATTATTAAAAATGAAAAACCTTAATACAACACCAAAAGTAACATTAGTAGGCGCAGGACCTGGAGATTTAGAATTAATCACCCTAAAAGGGTTGAACGCAATTAAACATGCAGAAGTCATTTTATATGATGCATTAGTAAATGAAGAATTGTTAGATTTCGCTCCAATTGCTACGAAGATTTTCGTTGGTAAACGCAAAGGCTTCAAAGCATATTCGCAAGATGAAATCAACTTGTTATTAGTAAAATACGCATTCTCTCATGGAAATGTAGTTCGCTTGAAAGGTGGGGATTCTTTCGTTTTTGGAAGAGGATACGAAGAACTTGAATTTGTAGAGAAATTTGGTATTGAGACCGTCGTAGTTCCAGGTATTTCAAGTTCCATTGCGGTTCCTGCATTAGCGGGAATCCCTGTTACACATCGTGGTACAAGTACTAGTTTTACCGTGATTTCTGCAAGTTTATCCAACGGTGAGTTGAATCCAGATGTCAAATATGCTGCACAATCCAATGGAACAGCGGTTATATTAATGGGCTTAACCAAATTAGATGAAATCGTTTCGTTATACAAACGTGCTGGAAAATTCGAAACTGGAATCGCAATCATAAGTAATGGTTCGTTGCCAAATGAAGAAATTATTCGTGGTACAATCTCAAACATTCAGTTCAAATTTGAGGAAAATCCAGTCCCTTCTCCAGCGATTATCGTGGTAGGAGAAGTAGTAAACTTACAACCAATCACGGAAAATGTAGTGGCTAATCACGAACTTTTATACGCATAAAATAAATCATAAAACTTAAATTTTAAAACTATGGCACTTAGATTAGGTGATATCGCACCAAATTTTACAGCACAAACTTCCACAGGAGAAGTTGATTTTCATGCTTGGTTAGGAGAAAGTTGGGGAGTATTATTTTCACATCCAGCAGATTTTACACCAGTTTGTACAACTGAATTAGGAACTGTATCTAAATTACAAGATGCATTTGCAAAAAGAAATGTAAAAACAATTGCATTGAGTGTGGATTCTGTAGAATCTCATGTAGAGTGGATCAAAGACATCAACGAAACGCAAAATACGGAAGTAACTTTCCCAATCATCGCGGATCCTAATTTCGAAGTATCGAAACTGTACGACATGATTCATCCAAATGCTTCAGACAAGTTTACAGTTCGTTCCGTGTTTATTATTGGAAACGATAAAAAAATTAAATTGATTATCACCTATCCTGCATCTACTGGAAGAAATTTTGATGAATTACTTCGCGTAATTGATTCGTTACAATTAACTGCAAATTATTCTGTTGCTACTCCTGCGAACTGGCGAACTGGCGAAGATGTAGTGATTGCACCTGTGATCAAAGACGATGAAATTGCTGCGAAATTTCCAAAAGGATACACGAAAATTAAATCGTACCTAAGAACAACACCTCAGCCAAATTTGTAATGAAGTATTTATTAGTGTTTTGTTTAATGTTTACACTGATTTCTGCTTTCTCGCAAGAGGAGCAGAAATCTTCTTTAAACATGGAAGGACAAATTGCTGCAAGTACTAACGGAAAAGACCTGTTTTTTAATCTTGGTGGACCAACTCTAAAATTTAATTATCCAAAATTCGCTTTTGCTTGGACTTTTATGCCATCTCTTCGTTTGCATGATGTAAAAGGAAGTATACAAGTTGCTCCAATTCTAGGGGCTGGACTTCAGGTGTATAGCTTAAAGGATAAGCGATTTATCGTTAGTTTACCTTTTTATTATTTAGCATCAAACAACATGTGGATCGGCACAATCGGTTTCGGTTATGTACTCTTAAAACCAAAAAAATAATTCAGTATTTTAAATTCTATGTCTAAAAATAATCTTTTTCCTGTCTTCTTGAAATTAGAACAATTACATGTCTTGGTTGTTGGTGGGGGAGTTGTAGCCTTAGAAAAGTTAACGGCACTCTGGAAAAGTAGTCCGAATACAAAAGTAACGCTAGTCGCTCCTTTAATCAATCCGGAAATTTTGGGCTTTCAAGAAACAAAAGAGTTAACAATCCTAGAACGTACTTTTGAAGAAGAAGACTTAGTTGGAAAAGAGGTAGTCATTGTTGCGGTTGGAGATATTCCTACAAGTGAAGTAATTAGAACTGCTGCAAAAAAACAGAATTTATTGGTAAATGTTGCGGATAAACCAGATTTATGCGATTTTTACTTAGGTTCTATTGTAACGAAAGGAAGTCTTAAAATTGCAATTTCTACAAATGGTAAATCCCCGACATTTGCAAAGCGTTTAAAGGAAGTGTTAAATGAAAATATTTCGGAGAATGTAGAGGAATCCTTGGATAATTTGCAAAAATTGAGAACCCATCTGAAAGGGGATTTTCAATACAAAGTCGATAAATTAAATGAAGTTACCGCTTCTTTAGTGCAAAACAAACAAAAGAAATGGTATGATGTTGATTTACGTAAAATTGTACTTTATACATTAGGTGTATTGGGAATCTTAGTTTCGGGACATATTTTATTTACTTTATTACCACCTCAAACGATTTGGAATTCTACTTACACAGCAATAAATGAGTTAGATGTCGACTTTCTGTATTTCATGTTAGGAGGATTCATTGCGCAAATGATTGACGGAGCACTTGGGATGGCATATGGAGTAAGTGCCACAACCTTTCTATTGTCTTTCGGCGTGAGTCCTGCAGTGGCAAGTATGAGTGTGCATGCATCTGAAATTTTTACAAGTGGAGTTTCAGGTTTGATGCATTTGAAATTTGGAAATGTAAATAGTAAATTGTTTAAAGTCATAGTTTTACCTGGAGTAATCGGCTCTATTTTAGGGGCATATATCTTGACTGAATTTGAAAGTTATAATGCGTATATCAAACCTTTTGTAGGTACGTATACACTTATTTTAGGGATAATTATCATTGTGAAAGTGGTTCGTAAACATCAAAAAAGAAAAAAAATAAAGCATGTAGGTTGGTTAGCAACGGCAGGTGGATTTTTAGATGCTATTGGTGGTGGTGGTTGGGGACCAGTAGTATCATCAACTTTAATTGCGAGTGGAAAATCACCTAGATTAGTGATTGGTTCGGTCAATTTAGCAGAATTCTTTGTTTCCCTTGCAAGTTCATTTACATTTTTCACACTTATCGGTGGTTCCGGCTGGCAAACTATTTTAGGTTTAATTTTAGGTGGCGTTTGTGCAGCTCCAATTGCAGCACATTTATCTAAAAAGTTGAACGTGAAAGCAATGATGATTTTTGTTGGAATTGTTGTTATTATAGTGAGTTTACGTATTATTTATATGTCTATCTTTAAATGATGAAATTAAACGTAGAAAACCAATTTCTACTATTTACTAATTACTATTTGCTAACTACTAACTAAATATGAAAAGAGTATTATTAAGTGATTCAGGACCAGAAACTTCCGACTCTATCTACAGCTTTTGGAGATGGGAAAATGAAGTAGATTTGACAGTTGAACGCGTAAAAGAAATTACGGAATATCTTTTGAGTCTTGGTATTAATGCTTTTGACATTTCTCCTTTATATGGAAAAGGTAAATTGGAAGCATTGTTTGGTAAAGCATTACAAGAATTAGCAGTAAACCGCGAAGAGATTGTTTTGTTTACTAAAATCACAAACAAACATGTGCAAGAAGATGGTTCGTTTATTTTTCAACCTTTAACAGAAAAAAGTATTCAACAACAAATCGATGCTTCACTTGTTCAGTTAAATACGGAATACCTGGACGTTGTATTGATTGAAGGATTTGATCCATTAATGAAAGTAGATGCAGTTGCTTCTATTTTAACTACGCTTCAATTACGTGGAAAAGTGAAACATGTTGGGGTGTCTAATTTCAATGTCCAACAACATAAATTAATTGCTTCGCGTTTATCGCAAGAAGTGGTTACCAACCATTTTGAATTAAATTTATTAAATACTACTGCGTTGGAGGATGGTCGTATCGACTTTATCAAAGAACAATACAGTAAACCAATGGCTTTTGCGCCGCTTGCAGATGGTAGAATTTTACATGGGCATGATTATCAAGCAGAAACAATTCGAGGTGTTTTGAATGAATTAGCAGATAAATATAATTCCAACATCGAACAAATTGCGGTTGCTTGGATACATAAATTAGGTGCACTTCCGATCATTGGAAGTTTATCGAAAGACCGTATTCGCAATGCTGCAACGGCAAGTGAAATTGCATTGACATATCAAGATTGGCATACAATCTATGAAATTACTAAAACCTTAAAAGCGTAAAATGGAGTTAAATTTTGAAGATTTACACGTAGCGGATATTTTACAACAAATTGCTGAAAAATACCCAACAAGTACTGCGTTCTCTACTAGTTTAAGTGAAGAAGATCAATTGATTACGCATTATATTTTTGCAAATAACCTACCGATTCGTGTTTTTACATTGGATACAGGTCGCTTATTCCCAGAAACATATGCTGTTTTAGCGAGTACACTTGAACGTTATGGTAAAAAAATCGAAGTTTATTTTCCGAAACACGAGGGAGTTGAAAAATTAATAACTGAAAAAGGTCCGAGTAGTTTTTATTCTTCCTTGGAAGACCGAAAAGAATGCTGTTTTATTCGAAAAGTGGAACCGTTAAACCGCGCGTTAGCAGGTGTTGAATGTTGGATTACAGGATTGCGTGCAGAACATTCTGAAAATAGAAAAGCAATGCCGATGGTGGAAATGGATGAAGCAAGAAACATACTCAAAATACATCCATTAACAAAATGGACAACGGAAGAAGTAAAAGAAGAAATTAAAAAACACAACATTCCATACAATATTTTACACGATCGAGGATTTGTTAGTATTGGATGTCAGCCATGTACCCGAGCAATAAAAGCAGGTGACGATTTTCGTGCCGGTAGATGGTGGTGGGAAAACACAGACAAAAAAGAATGCGGTTTGCATACGTAGAGCCACAACGCATTGTGGCTCTTCACATGCAAACACAACATACGGATGTTGCAATGCAACATCCCCATAAAAAAAAAGGATGCTGCATTGCAACATCCCATAATAAACCCAAAAACACAAAAAAAAGTGGATTACTTAGATCAATTAGAAGCAGAAGCAATTTACATCCTTCGCGAAGTAGCAGGTCAATTCGAACGACCTGCATTATTATTCAGTGGAGGAAAAGACAGTATTTGTTTGGTGCATTTAGCGCTAAAAGCATTTCGCCCAGGGAAATTTCCTTTCCCATTAGTGCATGTGGATACAGGACATAATTTTCCAGAAGCGATCGAATATCGTGATAATCTCGCGAGAGAATTAGAAGAAAAACTAATTGTTCGCTACGTTGCGGATACTATCAAAGAAAAGAATTTACAAGACGGTAAAGGCAAGTTTCCTAGTAGAAATGGATTACAAACCTACACCTTGCTAGATGTAATCAATGAATTTGAATTTGATGCATGTATCGGTGGTGCTAGAAGGGATGAAGAAAAAGCAAGAGCAAAAGAACGTATTTTTTCAGTGCGTGATGAGTTCGGGCAATGGGATCCTAAAAAACAACGTCCAGAATTGTGGAACATTTACAACGGAAAAATTGACCAAGGGGAGAATGTACGTGTCTTTCCAATTTCAAATTGGACTGAACTAGATGTTTGGAACTATATCAAACGAGAAAAAATACAATTACCTTCAATCTATTTTACACACGAACGGGAATGTATTAAAACAGAACACGGTCAGTGGATGAATTTCAATGAATTCGTGCAAGTAGAACCAACCGATAAAATTGAAAAAGTCAAAGTACGTTATCGTACAGTTGGAGATATGACATGTACCGCTGCTGTTGAAAGTGAAGCACACACCGTAGATGATATCATTGCTGAATTAAAAGACACGAAAATCTCAGAACGTGGAGCGACACGTATGGATGACCGTGTCAGCGAAGCTGCAATGGAAGATAGAAAAAAAGGAGGATATTTTTGATTTTTTTGTAGGTATAGGGCATGCCCTATACCTACAAAAAATAAATATAATTGTACAGATGCTGTACCACAGCGTCTCCCATAAAATTACATAAAATGGAATTATTAAGATTTTTTACCGCAGGAAACGTAGATGATGGAAAAAGTACATTAATCGGAAGATTATTGTACGATAGCAAATCAATCTCGACTGATATACTAGAAACACTAACCAAACAAAGTAAATCGACTGGTGTTGATGCAGATATTGATTTGGCATTGTTGACAGATGGATTACGTGCTGAACGTGAACAAGGTATCACAATTGATGTAGCGTATAAATATTTTACGACGGATAAACGTAAATTCATCATTGCGGATACACCTGGACACGTACAATATACGCGTAACATGTTTACGGGAGCTTCTAATACCGATTTAGCGATCGTTTTAGTGGATGCACGACATGGTATTACCGAACAAACACGTCGACATAGTATTATTTCAAACATCGTTGGGATCCAACATGTATTGGTTTGTATCAATAAAATGGATTTGGTCAATTACGATGAAGAAGTTTATAATAAAATAAAAGAAGATTACACACATTTCGCAGAATCGCTAAACTTGAAAAAAGTTTCGTTTATACCTACGAGTGCGTTGACAGGTGATAACGTTGTAAATCATTCCGATAACTTAAAATGGTACCATGGTCCTTCCTTGTTTGAATTTTTAGAAACCGTTGAGATAGAACAAGATTTCAAAACGCAAGAAGCACGTTTTCAAGTACAATATGTCATTCGTCCACAAACGGAAGAATTACATGATTACCGTGGATATTCTGGAACTATTTTAAGCGGTTCTTTCAAAAAAGGAGATAAAATCGCGGTGCATCCGGTTGATTTAACAACGACCATCGAAAAAATTGAAAAATTTGGACAAGAAGTGGACGAAGCACATGCAGGGGAACCGGTAATTATTCATGTTTCAGACAATATTGACATTTCGCGCGGAACAACGTTCGTACCTGTGAATGATTCATTACAAACCGAAAAAACGTTCGAAGCAATCGTTTGTTGGATGGATAACAAATCATTTCAGCCAGGACAAAAATTGTTGTTGCAACAAAACAGTTTCCGTTCGAAAGCAGTGATTAAAGAAATCGATAACAAAATCAATATTTATAATTTCCGCAGTGAACCAAGTGATGGAACGTTACATCTAAACGATTTCTGCAAAGTAACCATCAAAACAGCTGAAACACTTAGTTTTGATGAGTATGCAAATAACCGTAAAACAGGTTCATTTATTTTAATCAACGAAAACACGAATAATACAGTTGCCGCTGGAGTAATCGCATAATATACATTTTAACGAATAGACGCCCTTTCGTACTTCCCCCTTTGAAGGGGGATCGAGGGGGATGACACAAGCAAACCATGCAAAACCTACTAACAACCCTCTACAAAAAGCACTCTGAGAAGACTTCGCTACCTTCCCCTTTGTTGGTAGAAACCTTTATTGAGTCTTTATTGGCTTTACTTTTTCCAGCTTACAACAATAAAAAGATTGTTTCACAAGAACAATTGGAAGAAGAATATACGAAAAACAAAAAATCCTTAGATGTATTGTTGTTACATGTGGAGAAAGAATTAAGTACATCAGTTTCAAATCAACTTGAACAATTTTATAAAGAACTTCCTTCTATTTATACTGCTTTGTTAAAAGATGCGGAAGCGATTGAAAAAGGGGACCCTGCAGCAAGAGGAATAGAAGAAGTAATGCGTTCATATCCTGGGTTTTATGCGATATGTATTTTTAGAGTTGCGCACCAATTGTATGTTCAAAACATACCATATATTCCAAGAATATTAACTGAACTTGCGCATAGCAAAACTGGAATCGATATTCATCCTGGTGCAACCATTGGCGAATATTTCTTCATTGACCATGGTACTGGAATTGTGATAGGTGAAACAACATTGATTGGAAACAATGTGAAAGTATACCAAGGGGTGA
>CANHRS010000015.1 GCA_947463445.1 Flavobacteriia bacterium
GTTTTGTTAGTAATATTTCGGTAGACATTATTCAAAAACAAAATAAGCCTTCAACCCCTTAAAATGATCAACTTCTGTTGGATGATGTTTTTAAAGATGAAAACTTTGACGAATGGAAATAAAAAAATATCAAATCGTTTTGGTTAACCTGAACCCAACCTTGGGTATTGAAATTCAAAAATCGTAAAACAAAAAAAGTATACAAACTACCCGAATTTGTATACTTCTGCATAAATTATTACATGGATTTTTGTTTCTTAAAAAAAAGAAAATGAAACAAACCATTTTAATAACAGGTGCAAGTAGTGGCATCGGAAAAGAAACTGCAAAATTATTTCAATCCAAAGGATGGAATGTGATCGCTACGATGCGAAATCCGGAACAGGAAGCAGAGTTAAGCAAATTAAGCAATGTACTAATTACACGATTGGATGTACTGGATTTAGACTCCATTGACAATGCCATACAAAAAGGTATTCAAAAATTCGGGAAAATTGATGTTTTGCTTAATAATGCTGGATATGGCGCTTATGGTCCATTAGAGTCATTTCCAAGAGAACGCGTATTAAAGCAATTCAATACGAATGTAATTGGGTTGTTAGATGTTACCCGGGCAATACTTCCACATTTTCGTCAAAATAAAAATGGTACAATCATCAATATTTCTTCTATGGGCGGTAAAATGACATTCCCATTAGGTTCTTTATACCATGGTACTAAATTCGCTGTAGAAGGAATTTCTGAATCCTTGAGATACGAAGTCGAACAATTCGGATGTAAAGTTAAAATAGTTGAGCCTGGAGCAATAGCAACGGATTTTGCAGGTCGTTCATTTGATTTCAATCATGATGAAAAGCTTAAAGAATACAATGACATTGTTACTAAAGTAACCACTGTTTTTCCAACAATGATTAAAAAAGCATCCAAAACGGATGTGGTTACAAAAGTAATTTATGAAGCAGCGACGGATGGGAAAAACAAACTGCGATATATGGCAGGAAAAGATGCGAAAATGTTTAATTTCATGAATAAATTACTTGGTTATAACTTCATCGTAAGTATGAATAAAAAGTTCTTCAAATTGTAAATCATGAATCCCATTATTAAATATTTTCATGGCGAAAAAACTGAAAGCTATATTTTTATGATGATAGGAGTCGTTGCGCTTGCGATGGCTCTATATTTCTTATTTGCTTTAAAAACCTCGTTTTGGAAAGGTGTCGCTGTGCCTTTTATCCTTGTGGCTTTGCTTGAATTTGTGATAGGTTATACCATTGTTACCCGCAGTCCAAAAGATATTGCTCGTGTAGAAACTTATCTTCAAGAAGCACCCAAAAGCATCAAAACCATTGAAATTCCACGAATGGAAAAAGTAATGAAGAACTTTGTGGTTTATCGTTATGTAGAAATAGCCTTAATCATATTAGGTATTGTATTGATGTACAGCTCTATGCAGGATACTTTTTGGAGAGGTTTAGGGCTCGGATTGTTTATACAAGCGAGTATCGTTTTGTGTTTAGATTTTTTTGCCGAAAGACGGGGACATAGTTATGTTTTATATTTACAAGAATTGATTGAAAAAATATGAATAATCTAATTCACCTTCAAAGTATTACCGATTTACACAAGTTATTTAGTCTAGGAAATAGTTTTCATCCATTGGTTACCGTTTTGGATTTTAGCAAAGTGACCGAAAACGTGGCGGAATATTCAAAAATTACTACCGATTTTTATTCCATCATGTTCAAAAACTACTGCAAGAACAAAATAAAGTACGGCAGAAAAGCGATAGATTTTCAGGACGGGAATCTCATATGCATTGCTCCCAACCAAACCATGGACATGGACAATGAGAAAGAAGAAAGGGAAGATAAAATGGGTTGGGGTTTGTTTTTTCACCCCGATTTAATTCGAGCTACCACTTTAAATGAGAAATTAAAAGATTATACTTTTTTCAATTATGAAATAAGCGAAGCCTTGCATCTTTCTGACAAAGAAAAAGGAGTTTTATATGAATGTGTGCAAAAAATACAAGCCGAATTACAAGAAAATATAGATGTGTATAGCCAATACATTATTGTGTCTACGATAGAACTACTCTTAAATTATTGCTCACGGTTTTATGGCAGACAAATGATTACCCGTAGTCAAAACAACAAACTCACTATTAATCAGATAGAAAACATTTTAACTCACTATTTTTCTGCAAACACCATACAGGAACAAGGTTTGCCCACCGTTAAATATTTAGCCGAAAAAGTTCATTTATCGCCAAGTTATTTGAGCGATCTATTAAAAAAAGAAACAGGTAAGAATGCACAAGAACACATTCACTTTTACCTGATCGAAGAAGCAAAGAATTTACTTTTAAATTCAGAAAAAAACGTAAATGAAATAGCATATAATTTAGGTTTCGAATACCCTCAATATTTCAATACTCTATTCAAGAAAAAGACAGGAAGAACTCCCAAGGAATTTAGGAATTTGAATTAAGGAAAGTCTAGTGTAAAGATGGGTTTGGTAATTGTTAGGCCTTTGTGCTTAAAAACGGTTGAAAACGAAGGGTTGAATTGAATTCTGAATATCTACCAGACCCTAAATTATTAAGAACTTATACCCCCACTTCGAAGAAAATATTCACTACATTTGAAATAAAATGCGCTTCGGGTTTTGGGTGTAAAGCTTCGGTATCGCCCATCGTTAAAGGCGCGGACCATTAAAAGAAACCACACATAACCTATAAAAAAAATTTATAAATCGAAACTTTTGTAATAACTTTGTAATTACATAAAGTATACGTCATGGAAGTTTCAATTATTAAAATAGGTAATTCCAAAGGGTTTCGATTAACCAAATCTATTTTGGAGCGGTATAACATCACCGATAAAATTGAATTGATCCTTGAAAAAGAACAAATCATTTTGCGTCCTATTTCCGAACCTCGAAAAGGCTGGGATAAAGCATTCCAAAAGATGCATAAAAATGGGGATGATCAACTGCTGTTGGATGATGTTTTTGAAGATGAAAACTTTGACGAATGGAAGTAAAACAATATCAAATCGTTTTGGTTAATTTGGACCCAACCTTGGGTAGTGAAATTCAAAAAACTAAGCCTTGTGTTATTGTTTCCCCAAATGAAATGAATGACAATCTTCAAACAGTTGTCATAGCCCCCATGACTTCTACTAGCAGAAAATATCCAACCAGAGTTAAAGTAAAGCACAACAGTCAAGAAGGTTGGATAGTAATTGATCAAATAAGAACTATCGATAAGATTCGTATTGTAAAAGTTTTTAGTTCGCTTACCGAAAAAGAAATACAGGAATGTAAACGTGTGATACGAGAAACATTCGTTGACTAAAAGGTATCTTCTACCGGGGATTTGTACAAGGCGCTTATACCCTACTTCGAATAAAAATATTTACTACATTTGAAATAAAACGCGCTTCGGGTATTGGGTATTTTGCCTCGGTATTGTAGATAAAATATAAGCAAGGAAATAATAACCTGTCAGCAAAAACCAAAATCATTAAAAAAATGAATATAACTATCATAGGAGCCTCAGCTGGAATAGGACTTGAAGCAGTAAAAAGAGGATTAACTAGACATCATTCGATAACAACCCTATCTCGATCTGAAATTGAAATACAGGAAAAAAAATCAATAAACATGCTACTTGGAGATGCAACTAATCAAGTTGATCTAGTACATGCAATCCAAAACGCAGATGCGCTAATTATAACGCTGGGGACGGGTAAGAATATGAAAACTACTACCCTTTTTTCAGATTTTGCTAAGTTGCTTGTGGAAATACATAACGAGAATAAAATAACTATTCCAGTTATTTTTGTTACTGGTTTTGGTGCTGGAGAAAGTAAAAATTATGTTTCTTGGCTAGTAAAACTGTTTTTAAACTACTTTTTAAAAGACGTTTATGCAGACAAAACCAAAATGGAAGAAATTATCACTAATTCAGATCTAAACTGGACCGTTGTGAGACCAGGAAGGCTATTAGACAAGGAATTGACAGAGAAATACCGCATGGAAAACACATTATTCAAAGGAATAAATATTGGCGGAATTAATAGAGCAGACGTTGCTGACTTTTTAATTAAACAAGCAGAAAATCACACTGAATTGAAAAAGTTCGTTGCTTTATCTGAAAAATAGAAAAAAATAAACCGCGCTTCGGGAGATGGATGTTTTGTTTCGGTATCGCCCAGTGTGGCAGGGGCGGAACGTTTGTAGCAAGGCAAGACGCATCCTTTTCAAGATAACTAAGAACTTAATCGATAAGTTCATTCGTATCACAATCAAACATAAACGTATCAAATCGTATCATTCCAGCTTGTTTTTTCAAATCATAATCGTATATTTAAGTATCAAATCGTATCAAAATGAAGAATAAAGTATATAATTTCTACCTTAGTATTGACTGGAAACTTATAAATTTACTAAGTGAGATTGACCGATTTGACGCTAATTGGACAGCTATCGAACGAAAAGAAGGTCAAAGTTTAAAGGAGTTGAAAAATATTGCAACTGTAAAAAGTGTAGGAGCTTCAAATCGTATTGAAGGTAACAAAATGAGTGATGAAGAGGTGGATGTACTACTTCAAAAAATTGACATAACAACTCTTACTGATAGGGATTCACAAGAAGTAGTCGGATATTTTGAAGTTTTAGATTTGATTTCAGAAACCTACGAAAAAATCAATCTTACCGAAAACAACATCAAAAGTTTACATAATAGTTTGATGAAATATAGTGCTAAAGATAAATGGCATAAAGGGAATTTCAAAACACACAGCAATGCAGTTGAAGCTTCATTTCCAGATGGTACGCGTCAAATTATTTTTCAAACAACTGAAGCAGGATTTGCAACCGATGATGCAATAAGACTATTAATCGATTGGTATAATTTAGAATTAGAAGTACATCCTTTAATCAAAATTGCATCTTTTGTCTATGATTTTTTAAGTGTTCATCCCTTTCAAGACGGTAACGGAAGGCTTAGTAGGTTAATTTCAACACTATTACTACTCAAAAATGGATATAAATGGATAGAATATGTGAGTTTTGAACACGAAATAGAAAAGCGAAAAAGCGAATATTATCAAGTTCTTAGAAGTTGTCAAGCGCAACGACCTGATGAAGACATAACAGATTGGATGATGTTCTTTTTAAGTTGTTTGTCAAATATTCAAAAACAACTTATGACGAAATTGAATACGAATAGTTTGGAAAAACAACTTTCTCCAAAAGAAAAATCAATTTTTACAATTATACAACATCGACCAAATATTCAATCGGGAGAAATTTCAGCAAAATTAGCAATACCATTACCTACAGTAAAACGTATATTATCGGAATTAATAAATAAAGGGATTATTGAAAAACAAGGTGCGGGACGTAATGTTAGCTATACAATAATTTAACCCCGCTACTAACAGCGCCATAGCGCTAGACTCTTATGCCCTAATTCTACTAACTATTTACTATATTTGAAATAAACCGCGCTTAGGGTGATGGGTGTTTTGCCTCGATATCGCCCAGCGCGGAAGGGGCGGACCGTTTAAACACATGAAAGCTATTTAAAAATTAACAACAAACATTAAACGCTTGATTAAAAATATTTTAAATAGATATAGCTGTTACATTCTTTTTATTTGTCTGAATTCTAATTTGTCTACGAACGCTCAGACTTTCGTTAATATTGAATCAGGCGTATTCTTTACAACTATTAACGATATCCGCAACGGTAATAATGGAACATTATTTTCTTTGAAAAATTATTTTCAGACACCAGTAAGTCCATTTTTTAGATTGCGCGCTGGCTATGTGTCTAATGGAAAAAATCACTTTTCATATCTTTATGCCCCATTAAAAATTCAAGAAACGAGCACACTAGAAAATGATATACTATTTGATGGAAAAAACTTTAAAGCTTACACTCCGATAGAAGCTGTTTACCAATTTAATTCGTATCGATTTACGTATAATCGAATACTCCTAAGTAAAAACTATTTTAAATTTGGTGTTGGTTTGTCTGCAAAAATAAGAGATGCTGGCGTATCATTGAAGAATAAAGAATTTTATAGAGAAAATTTCAGTATTGGTTTTGTTCCGCTCATCAACCTGATTGCCAATTGGGATATACCTCAAAAAATGGGTATTAATTTCTTTGGAGAAGTTATCGTAGCAAGTAAAGGTAGAGCGATTGACCTCTCATTATCTGGAAGATATAGTTTCACCAAAAACCTTCAAGGTAATATTGGCTATAGATTGCTTGAAGGTGGAGCAAACGGTACGAATCGATATAATTTTATCCAACTACATTTTATTTATGTTAGTTTAAACTACTCATTTAACAAAAACGCAAAACAGCCATAAGTAGTTTATTTTATTCATTTTTAATGTTTTAAAATTGTTTTTGCGAGAAACATGCATTGACTAAAAGGTATCTTATACCGGGGATTTGCACAAGGCGCTTATGCCCTACTTCTACTAACTATTTACTATATTTGAAATAAACCGCGCTTAGGGTTTTGGCTTGTTATGGCCTTACTCGAAGATGAAACATTATAAGAAATATGAAAAGTATTTGGACAACACACTATGAAAACAACGAAATCAAGGTAGAGAATACTTGGTTTAATGGCGAACGCTTGTATGTAAATGGAATTTTACAAGATGAAAAAACGAGTCTATTTTCATCCAACTTGACAGGGCATTTAATCAATGCAAATAACCAACGAGAAAATATAAAAGTTAGTTTATTTGGATATGTCAAAATCAAATGTTCTCTTTTCATTAATGACAAAAAAATAGAAGTGATACAAGAAAAATAACAGCGACGAAAAAATGGACAGCTGAATTTTAAAATTGTAATCTCCCCTATTTATAGGGAAAAACGAAATTAGGATATAAATTACAAATTCTAATTAAAATCACTATTGGATTAAAGTTACATACTTAGTTTGCGCAATTACACTCTATCCCTAATACAAAGCGCATCCATTTAAATCGTATCTTTACTTGGATCATCTTATCCTTTGCACAACACTAAATTTTAAAAAATGAAACTTCTAAGCATCTTACTTATCGTAATCGTAGTGGTATTTGTGGCCATCCAACTTTTCTTTATTTTCGGACAAAGAAATATTGAAACGTACCCCTATATAGTCCAAAAAAAATACGACCGATTTGAAATAAGAAGTTATGAAGCGACCTTATTTACCTCGGTCAAACTCTCCAAAAAAGGATACAAAAATGCTTCCAGTCAGGGTTTCTCGATTTTAGCTGGGTATATTTTTGGGAACAATGAACGCAATGAAAAAATTTCGATGACATCCCCGGTATCGATGTCCTTGGAGGATACGATGACGATGATGTTTATGGTGCCAAAGAAATTAACGAAGGAAACGCTTCCTAAACCTGGACAATCAGCTATCGAATTTAAGGAAGAACCTGCCAAAAAACTTGCTGCAATTCGCTTTAGCGGTTGGGCCAATGACGCGAAACTGAAGCAGTATAAACAGGATTTAAAAGCAGCTTTAGACGCGGAAGGCATCAAGTATACCGACAAATTTTATTTTTTCGGGTATAATGCACCCTATGAAGTGTTTAATCGTAAAAATGAAGTGTTAGTGGAATTGGAATAAACTAGTAACTCTTATTCTACTTACAAAACCCCTACATCTATTGTAAATACTGATATTCAGAGCAATATATAATCTTTAAAAAAACACCTGCAATTAATTTTTTTATATGAAGAGATTGCTGTAATTTGGTTAAGAATTTAACCTAATCTAATTGCATATGTCTACTGCTGCTGAAATCGTGGAGGAATTAAAATTTCCAACGGAAGTGCAACTTCTAACGTTCTATATGGAAGATGTTATGGAAGAAGAATCTACCGATAACATCTATAAATTCTGTAAAAAACATAGCGTACAAGAAACGGATTTTTACGCCCATTTTTCGTCGATGGAGCAACTAAAACAACAAATTTGGATTACGTTCCTTCATAACGCTACAGAAACACTGAAAGCCGATGCTTCTTTTGCGCAATACAACGATACAAACAAATTGGTAGCGCTCTATTTCACCTTCTTTGAAGTGTTGACATTAAACCGCAGTTATATCACCTGTGTACTACCAAATAATGCGGAAGCACTAAAAAATCTAAACCAACTTAAAGGACTACGAACTGCATTCAAAGCATTTTTAGGTGAATCGTTGAATCCTAAAAGTCCGAGTTTCATCCCAGAGCAATTGAGTTCGTTTGCTCAACCTTTGGTAAATGAATCGTATTGGGTACAATTTTTATTTATCCTTCATTTTTGGTTAAACGACACCTCTAAAGGGTTTGAAAAAACAGATGTGTTGATTGAAAAATTAATTCATACCAGCCAAGAATTAAGCAATTCAAAACCGATGGAAAGTCTGATCGATTTAGGTAAATTTCTTTGGAAAACAAAACGTTAGTCTATGAAAACAATCGAACGTATTCCGACAAGTAAAATTGAGCGCGCAGGTCAGTTAGTGAAAACAGGTCTCAAAGTTGGTGGAAATTACATTGCTTATTACGGCGAAAAAATCATTCACCCTAGTTTGAATAAAGACAAACTGAACGAAAACAATGCCACCGACATTTACGAGGGCTTACAAAATTTGAAAGGAAGTGCGTTAAAGGTTGCGCAAATGTTGAGTATGGATAAAAGTATCCTACCGCAAGCATACGTAGACAAATTCTCGTTATCCCAATTTTCAGTTCCTGCTCTATCGGCACCATTAGTGCGCAAAACATTCAAAAAATACTTAAATGCCTATCCGGAAGAATTATTCGACACCTTCACGCCGGATGCAATTCATGCTGCAAGTATTGGTCAGGTGCATAAAGCAACCAAAGATGGGTTAACACTTGCCATTAAAATTCAATACCCAGGAGTTGCGGACAGCATCAGTTCGGATCTAGCATTGGTAAAACCTTTCGCGATTCGAATGTTTAATATGAAAGGAAAAGACTTGGATGTGTATTTTAACGAAGTAGAACAAAAACTATTAGAAGAAACGAACTACCACCTTGAGATTAAGCAAAGTATTGAAATTTCGGACGCATGTAAACACATACCGAATATGCGCTTCCCATCCTACTATCCAGCGTTATCTTCGGAAAAAATAATCAGTATGGAATGGATGGATGGAAAACATCTTTCCGAATATTGCGCGCAAGAAACTGATCCAGAAAAACGAAAAGCGATTGCTCAGGCACTTTGGGACTTTTACATGTTTCAAATACATACCCTACGAGCAGTACATGCCGATCCACACCCTGGAAACTTTCTAGTAGATTCTGAAAATCGATTGATTGCGATAGACTTTGGATGCATAAAAACAATTCCAGACAATTTCTATTTTCCGTATTTTGATTTAGTAGATAAAGAAATTCTGCATAATGAAGTCGAATTTGAAGAACGATTAATCGCTTTAGAAATTATTCGTCCGGACGACACCGAAGCAGGTATTCAAGAAATTAAAGCGTTTTTCCATGATTTACTGTGTTTATTTACTAAACCATTTCAGGAAGAAACCTTTAATTTTGCGAACGACACCTTTTTTGCAGAAATTGCACGTTTGGGAGAATCCTTCACCAACAATGAAAATCTCAAGAAATTAAACGGGAATAGAGGTTCCAAACATTTCCTCTATATCAATCGTACTTTTTTTGGTTTGTATAACTTACTACATGACCTGAAAGCGGAGATTGTTACGAAAAATTAAATTGGTGATAATTGTACACTGTCCTGCGAAACAGTAGGTAACAACGGAGATACTTTGGTGATTATTTCTTGAATCAATAAAGTTAGTACCGATTTTTTGACAAAATCACGATGCACGACCAAACCAACAGCGCGTTGCGGAGTAGGTGCTATGATTGTTTTCACTAGTCCTCTTTCTTGTTGACTAAATTGGCTAGTTGCCAAATAAGGAACCAAGGTTGTTGCTTGGTGAGCTTTAACAAAACGCAATAAACTATCAATCGAACCAGCTCTAAAATCAAAGTTTAGCGTCGTATTTTTTGCCTTTTTGCTAAGTTCACATAAATGGACAATTTGTGTTCGCATGCAATGCCCTTCCTCCATCAGCCAAAGGTCTTCAGCAGCAATTTGTTGTACCCGATTTATATCTGTATACTTTCCACTTGCATCAAATAACACAAAAGGTTCCTCATAAAGCGGATGTTCCACTAATTCTTCCTCTAGGATGGGCGTAGAAAGAATTCCAATATCTAATTCTCTTCGTTTAATACGTTGAATTATTTCATTAGTGGTTAATTCCCGAACTTCCATATGCAAATCTTTAAACTTTGCTGCAAAATCTTGTAGAAATAGAGGCAACAGAAAAGGAGCTATGGTTGGTATCACCGCTATGGTTAGATTACCTTTAATTTCCCCCTTCATTTCCTTTGCTAACTCCGACAATTGATCTATGTGGGTTGAAATGAGTCGTAATTGTTGTATTATCGCTTCCCCTTCTACTGTAATTTCTACCGGTTTTCGTTTTCGATCAAAAATTTTTATCCCAAGTTCCTCTTCAAACTTGGATATCATGGTACTTAACGTAGATTGGGTGGCAAAGCACTTTTCCGCAGCTAATTCAAAATGTTTGTATTTCGCAACGGCTAAAATATATTCGAACTGTCTAACATTCATAGCATCAATAGTAACATCTAAAATATCGTTATTATAAATCAAATGTAGCATATATATTTGTAGTAAACAACGCAACATTCACCTTAAAAACAAATGTCATGATAAAACAAGTATTAACCCTGAGTTTAGCTTTAACTGGAAGTGTATACGCACAAAACACCAGTGATAAAGCAGCCCAATGTCCAATGCACATGGGTATAAAAGGAACAAATGCAGCAAGCAGTGGTACAGGAAACGCAGATTGGTGGCCCAACCAACTGAACTTATCTGTTCTGCGCCAAAATTCTAATTTATCCAATCCAATGGGTACAAATTTTAAGTATGCAGAAGCATTTAAGACCTTAGATTTAAACGCCTTAAAAAAGGACATTCAAGTAGTGATGAAACAATCGCAAGATTGGTGGCCAGCGGATTATGGACATTACGGACCATTTTTTATCCGTATGGCATGGCATAGTGCTGGTACGTATCGAACAGGAGATGGTCGTGGTGGTGCACGTGCTGGACAACAACGTTTTGCGCCATTGAATAGTTGGCCAGATAATGCGAATTTAGATAAAGCGCGCCGATTGTTATGGCCGATTAAACAAAAATACGGTAACAAAATTTCATGGGCAGATTTAATGATTCTGACCGGAAATGTTGCCTTAGAAGATATGGGTTTCAAAACATTTGGTTTTGCTGGGGGTAGAGAAGATGTATGGGAACCAGAAGTAAATGTTTACTGGGGAAATGAGAAAAAATGGTTGGAAGACAAACGTTATAGCGATGGAAGAAAATTAGAAAATCCACTTGCTGCCGTGCAAATGGGTTTAATCTATGTGAATCCAGAAGGACCGAACGGAAATCCGGATCCACTTGCAGCAGCGAAAGACATTCGTGAAACTTTTGCTAGAATGGGTATGAATGATGAAGAAACCGTGGCACTCATTGCGGGTGGTCACACCTTTGGTAAAACGCATGGTGCTGGTGACGCCTCATTAGTTGGAGCAGAGCCTGAAGCAGCAGGAATCGAAGAACAAGGATTAGGATGGAAAAGCAGTTATAAAACTGGTAAAGGAAAAGATGCAATAACCTCTGGACTTGAGGTTACATGGACAGCAACACCTACCAAATGGGGAATTGGATTTTTCAAAAACTTATTTGCTTACGAATGGGAACTTACGAAAAGTCCTGCAGGCGCAAAACAATGGACAGCTAAAAATGCGCCAGCTATTATTCCAGATGCATTTGACAAGGATAAAAAACAGGTGCCTACCATGTTAACTACCGACTTGTCTTTACGCTTTGATCCGGCGTATGAAAAAATTTCACGTAAATTTTTAGACAATCCAGATGCATATGCTGATGCTTTCGCGCGTGCTTGGTTTAAATTAACACACCGTGACATGGGTCCTAAAGCGTTATATCTTGGTTCGGAAGTTCCTAAAGAAGAGTTGATTTGGCAAGACCCGATTCCATCCGTAAATCATGCTTTGGTAGATGCAAAAGATATTACTGCATTAAAAACAGAAATCCTGCAAGCAGGATTAGCAGTAGATGAATTAGTAGAGACAGCATGGGCATCTGCATCCACATTCCGAGGTTCCGATAAACGCGGAGGTGCGAATGGTGCTAGAATTCGTTTAGAGCCACAAAAAAACTGGGAAGTAAATAATCCTAAGCAATTAGAGAAAGTAATAAAAGCGTTAGAGAAAATTCAAAAAACATTTAATGACGCCAATACCGGTAAGAAAATATCGCTAGCAGATTTAATTGTGTTGGCTGGTAATGCCGGAATTGAACAAGCTATTAAAAATGCTGGTTATTCTTATGCCGTTCCTTTTACACCAGGTAGAATGGATGCGTTACAGCAACAAACAGATGTACAATCCATGGCTGTATTAGAACCAATTGCAGATGGTTTTAGAAATTATCAAAAAGCAAATTACACGATTTCTGCAGAAGAATTATTATTAGACAAAGCACAATTATTAACCTTAACAGCGCCAGAAATGACGGTATTAATTGGTGGTTTACGTGCAATCAATATTAATTATGACAATTCAAAAACTGGCGCATTAGTAACTAGTACCTCTAAATTGACAAACGAATTTTTCGTAAATCTTTTAGATATGCAAACCGTTTGGACTCCGACCAATGAAAAGAAAGAGTACTTTGAAGGGAAAGATCGTCAAAATGGAAATGTGAAATGGACAGCGAGTCGCGTAGATTTAATTTTTGGTTCTAATTCGGAGCTACGAGCACTTGCCGAAGTATACGCAAGTGACGACGCAAAAGAAAAGTTTGTAAGCGATTTTATTGCAGCATGGAATAAAGTGATGCAACTGGATCGCTTTGATATAAAGTAAAAAAGCAAAGGCTGGATCGATGATCCAGCCTTTATTATATATATGGGAACTTATTAAAAATTAAACGTAGGTGTAAATTGTAATAAATCTGATTCAGCACGATTTACAAAATCTTTATCGTCTAAAATAAAATCCATTAAGTCAACCGGTAATTTTTTAAGACTATTAGTATATGCATCGATTGCACTTTTCTTTTGTTCGATTGACAGAGATTTTTCATTTTCAAACAATTCTCCAAAAGTAAAAGCAGTTTGATGCGGATTTTCAACTGTTCTAACAACACCATGATTTTCACAAATAATTTGCAATTTATTAGGCTTAAATTGTATGTTCAATAAAATATAGACTTTCGTATTTGCAATATTTTCTTTCAACAAGATTGCTGAATAATTTGTAGAATCGAAATACGAAATAACATCTTTCTTTTTTACAAGAAAATCTCTCCATGCATAATAATAAGATTGAAGTCTAGCAACAGAATAATTGATTGGTTCTCCAGTCATTGGATCTACTTTTATATAAGCAGAATTATCTGAATCAATATTATTTGCTCTTTTTTTAAGTACCTCGAGACTAGATATACTTGTTGGCGTGGATAATTTATATTCTAAATAAGGGATTTCAACAGGTTGTGTTGCATCAAATTGAATTTTTGTATCATTAAAAAGTAAAACTTGTTTATAAATGATACCTCGCACAGACAAATCTTTGATATACGTTTCATAATCATTTGATTGCTTATTTGTTTGAGCAAAAGTTATAACTAAGCAAATCTGGCAGATTATTACAAAAATAGTTTTCATGGTATTAGTGTTAAAGATTAGGATTATTAATTCTTAGAATTTCTAATTTCAGCAATATCTGTAATTTTAAATTCAACAAGTTCATTATCTACAAACTTACCATAACTCATCATTTGAAACTCTTTAAGATTATTATTACTTGACTTACCAGTGCATTCCAAAGTCACTAAAATGGTATCACTTGGAAGCGCAGTAAAGATACTATAGAAGGGTGCAATAGAGGAAAATAAAACCAGATCTATGTCTAATACATCTTGTATGCCAAATGGACCATTTGTCCTCATTACTTCACCTGTTATCGGATCTGTTTTAACCATTGGAGTACCATCCATATTTATTTTCATTCTTTCAAACCCCTTATTTCTAGCAATATTTTTGGTTTTTACGGATACTTTTGTGAGTAGATTTTTAATTTCGGCTCTCGAAACTAAATCTGTCTCATTTAAAAATCTTACCGTATCATTAAAGCATTGAATATCGATTTTAACCACGCCCGATTTTGTATGTAAAGGGCTTTTTTTTTGTACTATTGAGCAAGCAAAAAGTGCAATAGACGTAATAGAAATCAAAATAATTTTCATAAGTAACTAATTATAAATTGTATAAAATTATTATTTTATTTAATCTTTTTATTAACCTAACCTTACTTTTCAAACGAAATAACTTCTAAAATAGTATGTGTAGAAAAACTCTTTCACCGAATCAAACATACCACCACCCATTTCTCGACAAATCCAGCAAAAAAATACATCGGATCGCCATACTGATTTTTATACTTTACGGTGTTTCCATCCACAAAATACAAAGCATCCCCATATTGATTTTTAGAACGTAGTGTTTGTCCATCCCAAAAATAAATCGCTTCCCCATATTGGTTTTTTAAACGGATTGTTTGTCCGTCGATAAAATATACTGCTTCTCCATATTGGTTCTTACGTTTTATCGTTTGACCATCTAAATAAAACAATGCATCGCCATACTTATTTTTTAAGCGTAAATTATCTCCATCCACATACACTACAGCTTCGCCATACTTATTTTTAAAATGTACGGTTTGGGAATAAAGTAGCGAAGAAAAAACGATGAAGTAACTAACTAAAAATACTTTTTTCATGGTGGAGGATTTAGGAGTACACAATGTACTAAAAACAATTATATCTTTCAAAACAACCAAACTAGTATATTTCGTATTTCAGTTATACTACTAAATTAAAACTAGAAGTTTGCCAAAACATTACCTAAATAAATTGAATGTTAATTTACATCGTTATACGGATTAACTTATTGTAAACACTTATTAATCTGCACGTTTATCTAACTGAATTCATAGAAATTTACAAGAAAAATCTATGATCATACATAAAGTTGAAGTTAGAAATTTACAAATTGAAGATTATCCTAAACTAAAAGTCGCGATGCAAAGTGCATACGACGATATGGAAAATTCCTATTGGAAGGAAAAACACATCAAGTTACTACTCAAAAAATTTCCAGAAGGACAGAAAGTAGTATTTATCAATGATGAATTTGCTGGATGTGCCTTATCGATTTTAGTGAATTATGAATTGGCAGAACGGGACCACACCTATTTTGAAATAACGGATCAATATAGATTCGGCACCCACAACCCAAGCGGTAATATTCTTTACGGAATTGATGTATTTATTATCCAACAATTTAGAGGTTTAAGATTAGGGCGAAGGTTGTACGATGAGCGCAAACAATTATGCGAACAATTAAATTTAAAAGGAATTATTTTTGGCGGAAGAATCCCTAATTATTCAAAATTTGCAGAAAATATTACCCCGAAAGAATATATCGATAAAGTAAAATTGAAAGAAATTTACGACCCGGTTTTAACCTTTCAGCTAAGTAATGACTTTCACGTGTTGAAATTAATGACCGGATATTTACCAACCGACAAAAGTTCGAAGGAATATGCCACGCTACTTGAATGGAATAATATTTATTACACTACTGAAAAATCATTCCGAAAAACAGATGTTCGTTTAGGTTTGGTACAGTGGCAAATGCGACCAATGAGCAAATTAGAAACACTCTTTGAACAGATGGAATATTTTATCGATGCTGTTTCGGATTACAGTTGTGATTTTTGTTTGTTTCCAGAATTTTTCAATGCGCCATTAATGGCAGAATACAACGATTTACCAGAATCGGAAGCTATTAGAATGCTTGCGAAGTACACCAAGAAAATTAAATCTAAATTCAAAGAATTTGCAATCTCCTACAATATTAACATCATTACCGGGAGCATGCCTTACATTGAAAATGATCATTTATACAATGTTGGTTATTTATGTCGTCGCGATGGAAGCATCGAAGAATATCGAAAAATTCACATTACACCAAGTGAATCGTATGCCTGGGGAATGGTTGGCGGACATGAATTAAAGACTTTTGATACCGATTGTGGTCGTATTGGCATTTTAATTTGCTACGATTCTGAATTTCCGGAATTAAGTAGAATTCTAGCAGATGAAGGAATGGATATTTTATTTGTGCCATTCTTAACCGATACCCAAAATGGTTTTCACCGTGTTAAACGTTGTGCGCAAGCGCGTGCCATTGAAAATGAATGTTATGTGGCAATTGCTGGTTCGGTAGGTAACTTACCCAAAGTGAGCAACATGGATATTCAATTTGCGCAATCTGCTGTCTATACCCCCTGTGATTTTGCATTTCCAACCAATGGAATCAAAGCAGAAGCAACGCCAAATACCGAAATGATATTAATATGTGATGTTGATTTATCGCTATTGCGCGAACTTCATAATTACGGAAGTGTCACAAACTTAAAAGACAGACGATTGGATATTTATAAAGTGCAAAAAATTAGTGAGAATAACGTGTAAATTATATCTATGTTAAATTAAAATGACCCGATATTTAATAAATAGGCAATATTTTAATTTTCATGTATACAAGCATAATGAAAGGTTAAATTCTACTTAATTCACTTGCGTTTTTTCCGGTGTAGATTTGAACGAACTAATTTCTATAAACAATGAAAAAACGAAAACTCTGTCTATTAAGCTTTTTGGCGTTTATGGCGTTTTCTAAAAGTAATGTAAATGCACAAATTTCATTACTTAAAGATTACACCCATAAAGACCCTGCACCGATTGGAAAATTTCAAGGAATTGATTTTAAAGAAGGAGGATTCTCTTCCCTTTACCCAATTGCTGGAACAAATGGTAAAGAATTTTGGACTATTTCAGACCGTGGTGTAAACATAGATGCTGCTAGTGCAAATGTTACCGGATGTAAACCAACCTATGACAAAATCTACGCATTTCCAACGTATGCACCTAAAATTCACCGTATACGTGTAGAAGGTACGAATATCAAAGTGTTACAAACCATCACCATGAAACGTCCAAATGGAACAGGTGCAACGGGACTTATTAATCCTACAGGTTTTGGTAGTACTTCTGCAGAACTTGCTTCTACAGACACTGTACAGAATTGTGCTAATTTCAATACAAAAACTGCAGCTAAAGATGTTTGGGGAATTGACTCAGAAGGATTAGTGGTAGATAAAGAAGGAAATTTTTGGATCGCAGAAGAAGGCGGACCAACAATCTGGAAACTAAACAAAAATGGAGTTGTAGTAAAACGTTATACTCCGTATGCAAATGTTCCTGGAGCAGAAAAAGAGGATATTGCTATTGATACAGTATATAAATATAGAAAAAACAATAGAGGTTTTGAAGGTTTAGCAATGACACCAAATGGTAAATTGTATGCTATCATTCAAAGTCCTATTTTATATCCAAACAAAACTATTGGCGAAAATTCCAGAATACACCGTATTTTAGAAATTGACCCAAAAACGGATCAAATGAGAATGTTGGCTTACTTGAACGATGGTGTCATCGGTGCTGCAGGAGCGGATCAAATTCGTTTGAGAGATTGGAAAATTGGAGACATGGCTGCCATTAACGATAATGAGTTTTTGGTAATCGAACAAGCACTTAGAGGTCTAACAGATCGTAAATTTGTGTACAAAATAAACATAGCAAAAGCTACTCCGGTAAATTCTGGTTTATACAATGGTACTACATTAGAAGCATTAAAAGATTCGACGGGCTTAGCAAACAACAGCATCGTACCAGTGGAAAAAACATTGTTTATGGACATGTTAGCAAATAAGTGGCCATCTAACTTTGAAAAAGCGGAAGGAATTGCGTTGATCAATGATAGTACGATTGCATTTTTAAATGATAACGATTTCGGTCAATACTCTCCTTTAGAAAATGGTGTTGCTACAGCAAACAATATGGAGTCTCACCTTTTTGTATACGGATTAAATGGGAAAACTAAATTAACTGGTTTGGTACAACCAACTCCAAGTTACTTAGAAGGTCTAACAGGTCCATCTACATTAACTACGCCTTATTTACAACCATCCAAACAAGGTGTTAAATTCACATCAATTCTAACTGCAGGTGATTCTATCGGTTCTTATAAAATGTCTGGTTTAGCAGATGGTACTGGTGCTTTTGATAATGGCGATGGTACATTTACTTTTTTAATTGGTCATGAAATTGTGAATACATCAGGTGTTTCTAGAGCACACGGTCAAAAAGGTGCTTTTGTATCAAAATGGACAATTAACAAAAATGATTTATCTGTTGTTAGTGGTAGCGACTTAATCCAAAACGTAAAATTGTGGGATGGTACAACATATAAAACGTACAATGCATTGAACACTTCTCCATCTGCGGCTATGTCTCGTTTCTGTTCTGCTGATTTACCGGAAGTTAGTGCATTCTACAATGCTAAAACTGGTCTAGGTACACAAGCTAGAATATTCATGAACGGTGAAGAATCTGGTGCTGAAGGTAGAGCTTTTGCTCACGTAGTAACTGGTAGCGAAGCTGGTACAACCTATGAATTGCCTAAAATGGGGAAATATTCCTTCGAAAACTCTGTTGCAAATCCATTTACAGGAGATAAAACAGTTGTAATTGGAACAGACGATGCTACTCCAGGTCAAGTGTATGTTTACATTGGTACGAAAACGAACACTGGTAATGAAATTGAAAAAGCAGGTTTAACGAATGGTAAATTATTTGGTGTAGCTGTTACAGGTTTGACTACCGAAGCTAGCACCAGCATACCAGCTGCAAATACTGCTTTCACACTTGCTGATTTAGGAAATGTTGAAAACCTAACTGGAGCAACATTAAACACAAACAGTAATAATGCTGGTGTTACAAATTTCTTACGTCCTGAAGATGGGGCTTGGGATCCTTCTAACCCGAACGATTTCTATTTTGTGACTACTAACTCATTCACAAACCCAAGTAGACTTTGGAAATTACGTTTCTCAGACTTGACGAAGCCAGAATTAGGCGGTACAATCACTGCTGTTCTAGACGGAACTGAAGGACCAAAAATGATGGATAACTTAACAATTGATAATGCTGGTCACATTCTTATTCAAGAAGATCCAGGAAATCAAAGTTATTTAGCTAAAATTTGGGAGTACAATACACAAACAGATAACATTACACAAATTGCGGTGCACGATGATACGCGTTTTGTTACAGGTAGTGCAAACTTCTTGACGCAAGACGAAGAAGCTTCTGGAATCATTGATGTACAATCCATTTTAGGAAAAGGTATGTTCTTATTAGTGGACCAAGCACACTATCCACAAGCGGGTGCAATTGTAGAAGGTGGACAAATCTTAGCAATGTACAATCCAAGTACAGCGGATTCAGCAGTAGTTATCACAAAACAACCAAATGCAAATTTCGAAGTATGTGAGAATAAATCGATTTCTATTTCTCTAGAAGCAAAAAATGCTACGAAATACATCTGGCAAGCTGGTAAAAATGGTTCGTATACCAATGTGGTAGACAATGCAAACTTCCAAGGTGCAACAACAGCAACTTTAAACATTAAAAATGCAAACAGGTTATTAAATGGCTTGTCATATAGATGTTTAGTTAGTCGCAACACAGGTATCATTGAAACTACTTCGCTTGCTGCTTTGAAGGTAAATAAAATCGATAGTTCATTTACAGAAACGACTTCTTGTGAAAGTAATCTCCCTATCAAATGGAATGGGAAGGATTTCAAAAAAGCAGGAATCTACCATATCTTAGTATCTTCTGTAAAAGGGTGTGATTCTATTGCTACCTTGAAACTAAATGTTACTACTGTCAATGACTCGATTAAATTCGTTAATCAAACGTTATCTGTTTCTCAACAAAATGCAGTATACAGCTGGTTTAACTGTGAAACTAAAAAGGTAATAGACAATGAAACAAAGCAAACATTTAAACCAAGTGCAAATGGAACATATGCTGCAATTATCAATGTTAAATCCTGTATTGATACTACGGCATGTATTGCAATTTCAAAAGTTGGTGTGAATGAACTAGATGCATCGCAAGTACAAATCTTCCCGAACCCTGCACACGATCATATCACGGTTCAATTAGATAGTGATGCGAAAGATGTAAAATATACGTTAATAGATGCAAGTGGTAAAGTAGTTACTTCTGGAGCTTCTGAAAATAATGGTACAATTAACATTCCTGTACATAATTACTCGGAAGGTATGTATGTATTACAAGTTACATTAAACCAACATGTTCAGAATTACAAAGTTTCTATCAAACACTAATTAAAATCAAATCATTGCATGAGAGGCTACTTATTGAAGTAGCCTCTTTTTTGCATACTTAAAATTAATTATTTGAATTCCAATGAAATACAAGTTATTTACCGCAGTATTTATACTTATAACGCTTTTGCTTTTCTCTTTTGAAAAAGACAAAGCACCAACGATTACAACATTCCAACATGCCACCTATCTCAAATACTACGACTCATCGATAAACCAATTATTTCAGCAAATCGATGTGTGTATTTCTGCCAAAAACACAACAGAAAAAAAGTGGATGGAACAAATTACGCATACGCGTATCTCCTTAAAAAAATTAGATTTTTGGCTACGTTATTTAGATCCTAATGCTTACCGTTTATTGAATGCACCTCTTCCCGTTGAATACGAAACGGAAGTTTTTGAAAAATATGAAAAACCATACCGGAGAGAAGGAAGTGGACTAACATTAGCAGCATTAGCTCTAGAAGAAGGTGATACCATACAAACTCTAACAATGCTCACAAGAATGAAGGCAGCAAAAACAAGTTACCTTTCGGATTCTATGCATAATATTCTACAAAATCCAGCACATTTTTTCTTTGCAAATCGATTGTATTTGTTAAACCTAGCTAGTATATACACCACAGGTTTTGATGGTCCAGATCCTAAAAATGTTCTACCAGAACTACTTGCTATGTTAACGTATACAAAACAAATTTATGAAGTGTACAACCACTCCGCCAAACAAGATTACTCTTTACATCAAGCATACCTAGAAGTCTATGATTCTCTGATCCAATTTGTAAAAAAACAGGGGGAAAACTTCACAACATTCGACCATTATACCTTTATTAAAGACTATGTAAATCCATTGTTTTCTTTAAATCAAACATACATACAAAACAATGGATTTCGAATTAAATCAGTAATAGATTATAGCCTAAATTCAAATGCAATCTCTCTCTTTCAAAAAAATATCTATGAAGCACAAAACGATCGTGGTATCTTTCGGAAAATTTCCGATCAAGCAGTTCTGGATGAACTAAAAGAATTAGGTCGTATGCTCTTCTACGATCCTATTTTGTCTGAAAACAACCAAAGAAGTTGTGCTTCCTGCCATAATCCTACCTATGGATTCGCACAAAACAAAGCTAAACCGCTTGCTTACGATGGAAAAACAGAACTACCTAGGAATGCCCCTACCCTACTAAATGCCAATGACCAACACTTAATTATGTACGATGGAAAACATATTTCTCTACAGCAACAAGCTGGAGCGGTGATACTTCATCCCGATGAAATGCATGGGAATACAGAAGATATCTTAAAAAAAGTGACTTCGTGTAAAGACTATAAAACACGTTTAAAGAAATTAATTAAACTTACTCCAGCTTATCCAACTATTTCACTCGAACATATACAATCTGCAATGGTTTATTACTATACTTCCTTCAGTAACTTTCAAGCACCATTCGATGAAATGATGGAATCCAAGCTACCTAAAGATAAATTTGTTGCGGAAGGGTTTAATCTTTTTATGGGGAAAGCAAAATGTGCCACGTGTCATTTTGTCCCAAAATTTAATGGCGTTAAACCTCCATTTGTAAGCTCAGAATTTGAAGTGTTAGGCTTACCAACATCACCTGAATCAAAACAATTAGATACCGATTTGGGTCGCGCAGTAATTTTGGACGTACCAGAAATGAGACATGCATTTAGAACAAGCTCTTTACGGAACTTAGCATTAACAGCACCCTATATGCATAATGGAAGTTACGAAAACTTAAACCAAGTAATTGATTTTTACGATAAAGGAGGTGGATTAGGTCTTGGAATTCAAGTAACTAATCAAACCCTACCAAGCGAACCATTAGAACTTACAACTATTGAAAAAGAACGATTAGTAGCTTTTCTAAAGAGTCTGAATGAACCTATACCGTCAGTCAAACTTCCAACAAGCCTACCCCGTTCAACAAAAAGACAACTTAACAAACGGGACATACATAACATCTACTAAATAGGTATCCTATAATTCGTCCATAAAAATTAAAAAAATCGTATGAAATTGATCTATAAAATTACATTGTTATCGATTTGCATAAGCAGCTTCCTCTTCCGTTGTGCAATCCTTCAACCAAAGGAAAAATTCATTTTCCCAAAAGAAATGCTACCTCATGTGCAAAAAGACTATTTATCTATGTGTAAAAAAGGAGAAATACTGTACAAAGTAAATTGTGCTAAATGCCACAATACAGGCAGAAGAAAAACTGAAATTCCGGAGTTTAACAACGATCAATTGATTGGGTATACATTGCGCACAACCAATCGTGAACACGAAAATTCCATTCAAGATTCAGTAGTTACCGAAGAAGAACTGGTACTTATCATGCATTTTTTAAATTACCGTAAGAAATAATGATTTGTAAAATAACCATAAAAAACATAGATAAAATGGGTTCCTCAACTACGGAAAAAGGCTTGCCGTAAATAATTTATACTTTATCAAATTTTTCCAAAATACCTTTTTTATGGTATTGCCTCATCGTCTGCTTGCGCGTACTTTTGTCTTGTTTAAAATCAATCTAAATAACGATGAAAAACATACAAATACTACTTGGAGCACTCACAATTTTATCACTCGTTTTTACCAGTTGTAAAAAGCAAAAAGAAACTCCTACTCCAACTAGTTACGAATTCAAAAACGAAAGCAATATTTCTACCGTAGATTTCAGTGGACAAAAAACTCGTTTAGAAATGCTAGACCAAATGAGCACTTGGATGGGTGGTACTTCTCCTGTTACCGAAGCTACACTTTTAGCTATGTATGAAGGAACTGGATTTACCGATGCCGCACTAAATACTTCAGGGAAAAAACTGAGCGATAAAACAGCATCCTCCGTAGATTATTTTTCTGGGCTCAATGCAGAACAAAAAAGCATACGCGACACGCTCAAATCCTTATTCAAAGATGCTGAATCACTAACAAATGGAAGTACTGAAGCAAGTGCTGGTGTGGCTGGGTACTACATGGATGGTGCCATAAATCCCAAAAAACGCTATTTCAATGCAAATGGTTTAGAACCACAACAAGTGTTTACAAAAGGTATGATGGGTGCATGTTTATTAGACCAAGTTGTAAATAACTATTTAAGTAAAACAAAACTAGATGATGCTTCTAATTTAACCAACAACACAAATAAAGTGGTAGAAACTGGAAAAACATATACCACTATGGAACATGCATGGGATGAAGCGTATGGTTATATCTATGGATTGGACAACCTTTCAGCGAATCCAGCGGTCTACAAATTTTGGTCCTCATACATCAATCAAGTAAATGCAGATCCAAACTTTAACACGACAAAAGATGCGATTCTCAAAGCATTCATCCAAGGTAGAGTAGCGATTACAAAAGCAGATTATACAACACGGGATGCACAAGTAGCAATTATCCGCGCTGAATTATCCAAAGTTCCTGCTGTACGTGCGGTGTTTTACCTAAACGAAGGAAAAACAAAATTAGGAACTGCTAACGGAAAAGCTGCTTTCCACGCATTGTCAGAAGCTTACGGTTTCATCTGGTGCCTTCGTTTCACGCAAAATCCAACAACAAAAGCACCTTATTTCTCGAAAGAGGAAGTAGATGCTATGTTAGCAGATTTAGTGAAAGGTACTAATGGATTTTACGATATCAATTACCTAAATACTGCCTTAATTCCAATTGCTACCAAAATTGCTACACGCTTTGGATTTACGGTGGAACAAGCGATTGACGCAACAAAATAATTAATTTTGTATTAAGTAATGGAAAGCTCCATGTACTGGACTTTCATAAACTATATAACTATGAAGTACTTTTGGATCTTAGGAATGGTGTTGACTTTAGTTGCTTGTACAGAAAAACAAACAGCGAATCAAGAAGATACATTTAAGAAGTCGGAGTTGTTACAACAAATTTCGGATAACTATATCTTACCGGAGTATGCTAAACTTCAAAGCGATGTTACTGCATTAGCTACTACTGCTAGTAGTTTTGAGCAAGTAGCTGTACAAAGTACTTTTGATAGTCTACAAGCTCAATGGAAACGCGCTTACATCCGTTTTCAATACGTAAAAATGTTTGATTTTGGTCCAGGAATGGAACAAAATCTAGCCATGAGTTTGGGTACTTTCCCGACTGATACAGTTGCTATCGAAACAAATATTACAAATGGTAACTACAACCTTAGCGAAATATCCAACTACGATGCCATTGGTTTTCCTGCCCTCGATTATTTATTATTTTCCTCTAAAGCATTCGAAGCTATTTCTACTAGTGCTGCCCGCAAAAAGTACCTAGTGGATCTAACCCAAAAAATGAAAAATGAAGTGGACAAAACACTTGCTGGTTGGAACTCCTATCGCACTTCCTTTGTAGATGGATCAAGTAACGCCTCTACAAGTCCTTTTTCTTTATTGATGAACAATTTTATCCGCGACTACGAAATTTTAAAATGGACCAAACTTGGTTATCCACTTGGTGCAAATATTGGAGGAGTAAATAATCCTGCATACTTAGAAGCGCGAAGATCTGGGATAAGTAAAGAGCTATTATACGCAAACATCCGTGCCTTTCAACAAATTTACCACGGTAAAGGGAGCAATGGAAAAAATGGAAAAAGTATGCATGATTATCTAATCGCACTCGGAAAGTCAGTTCAAGCTGCAACGTTAGAGAAAAATTGGGGGATTTTCTTGCAACAAATTGAAGCACTTCCGAACAACCTCGAACTTGCCATGCAGACAGAAAACCATAAACTGATTGAATTATATAATGCAATTCACTTTAATACAATAGCATTAAAAACAGACATGGTGAGTGCATTTGGTGTTCTGATCACTTACTCTGACAACGACGGAGACTAGTTAGTGAGTTATTAAAATTGCTTTTTCTTCGTTCGACTGCAAAATTAACTTCCTCATTTACGTATGTAATCCCGATTGTTATCGGGAGCGGAATTAATTTTTTGTCTGCCTCAAAAAATCTAATTTTAATAAACGCACAAAATGAAAAATTAAATCAATGAAAAAATATCTCTTCAAAGAAACGTCGATCCTACCCTTAGTTGGATTTCGAATTATCTTTGGATTGTTGATGGTAATTGGAACACTCCGATTTTTATTCAATGGGTGGGTACACCAACTCTACATCCAACCAAAATTCTACTTTGGATTCATCGAAGGGATTTCACCCCTATCAGGAAATTGGATGTACCTTCCTTTTATTCTTCTTCTTATTGGAGCTATTGGGATACTATTTGGCGCATTTTATCGTATAAGTACTATCCTTGCTTTTGTCAGTTTTACTTATATCGAATTATTAGATAAAACAAACTACCTAAACCACTATTATTTTGTGAGTTTGGTCTTGTTTCTGCTGTGCCTCGTTCCTGCAAATGCCTATTTATCTTGGGATAGCAAACGAAATACTACCATCCAAAAAACGGTAGTACCTCAATGGACCATCCGAATCGTACAACTGCAATTAGGTGTAGTATACTTTTTTGCAGGCGTAGCTAAAATCCATCCAGATTGGTTACTCCACGCGCAACCTTTAGCAATTTGGCTGCAAGCCTACCGCGACCTTCCTATCGTTGGAGATTACTTCGCTACCAGTTGGCTAGCATTTGCTTTTAGCTGGTTTGGCTGTATCTACGACCTTACCATTCCCTTTTTTCTTCTAGGAAATAAAACACGCCCTTACGCCTATTTCTTTGTCGTTGTATTTCATATCGTTACGTGGTTATTGTTTCCAATTGGTGTGTTCCCTTGGGTAATGATTTTCTCCACGCTCATTTTCTTTCCCGCTACATTTCATGAAAAATGGTTGTCTAAAGTCGCTACTTGGTTTAGTTGGGAAAAAGATAAAAACGTATTACCTTCTCATTATCAAACTAATAAAATTATCACATCGTTTGTCTTGGTATATGTAATTCTTCAATTATTTCTTCCGATACGTTGTTTTTTCAACCATCCTCAAACCTTGTTTTGGCACGAAGAAGGCATGCGATTTTCCTGGCGTGTCATGCTGATGCATAAAGAAGGGTTTGCAACATTTTATGTAAGGGACAAAAATTCGAAACGCGAAATACAAGTGCGCAACGAAGATTTTCTGACCGTCGGTCAAATCGATCAAATGGCCACACAGCCAGATATGATTAAGCAATACGCAGATTATTTGTATACACAATTCGAGGACAGTCTTTTCCAAACCATACAAGGTCCTTTCCGAATGCACAAACCAAGCATTCACGCTGAAATTTATGTCAGTTTAAACGGTAGAAACTCCCAACTATTTCTATCCAAAAAACACGATTTACAGGAAAAAAAATATACATTTGCGCCCCACAAATGGTTGGAACCATTTACTACCAAACTATGAAGATTCTTAGCCTTTTATTTTTACTATCTATGACCCTTTTTGTGCAGGCACAAGAGTTTCACGGGTATGTCGAAAATGAAAATAAAGAAGCAATCATCGGTGCTAAAGTAAGTTGTGGCAGCCTATTAATTGCCAGCGATTGGAATGGTCGTTTTGAATTAAAAAATCCTAATTCCGATACCGTTATAATTTCCTACACAGGCTTCGAAACACAAGTAATCTTGCTTTCCAAGCTTCCAAAAAAATTCATACACTGCACCTTACTAGCAAACGCAAAAGAGATACAAGAAGCCGTAGTAATCAAAAATCGCTTTGAAAATTTTGATATCGGTTACCTCCCTCCCGTAAAAGGAGTGCAAATCACGACAGGAACCAGTACGCTTATTCAAACAGAAGGACAAGGTGGCGCCAAATCGAGTGCAAACCCACGTGAATTATTCGCGAAAGTTCCTGGTCTTAACATTTGGGAAAGCGATGGTGCGGGTATTCAAATGGGAGTTGGAGGAAGGGGTTTAAGTCCCAACCGAACAGCAAACTTTAACACGCGTCAAAATGGGTACGACATCAGTGCAGACGCTTTAGGATATCCGGAATCTTACTACACTCCACCCTTGGAAGCACTTTCTGCTATTGAAATTATTCGTGGTTCTGCTTCGTTACAATATGGTACACAATTCGGTGGTTTAATGAACTTCATCATCAAAGAACCAGCAAAAAATTCTCCTTTTGAATTTACCTCGCGTGCCACCGTTGGTAATTTTGGATACAAGGCAGGATTTTTACGTTTTAGTGGAACCAAAAATAAATTCGAATACCAAACCTATTACCAATATAAAGAAGGTACTGGTTACCGAGAAAATAGTCCATTTAATCAACACCAATATTTTGCACAACTTGGCTATCGTTTTAGCGATCAACAATCCATTCGTCTAGAATACACGAACATGAACTACAATGCCCAACAGCCTGGTGGTTTGACCGATAAACAATTTTATGAAAACCCAATACAAAGTGTGCGCGATAGAAACTGGTTTAAGGTAAATTGGAACCTTCTTGCCTTACATTACAACTTGGAAATTAAACCAGATCTATTGCTGAATATTCGTACTTTCGGAATTCTATCTTCGCGCGAATCGCTTGGTTTCTTAGGTAAAATAAACCAACAAGATCCCGGTAATGAAAGACAACTCATTTATGGAGATTTTAAAAATACAGGTACGGAAGTGCGTATCTTGAAAAAATATGAATTTACCCTGAAAGAAAAAACAATCAAAGGTGCTTCTTTGGTTGGCGGAAGATATTATATCGGGCAAACTTCTGCTTTACAAGGAAATGCACCAGGGGGAAATGCGGCTGATTTTCGTTTTACATCAAGTAACGAATTGGAAAATTCCAACTATTTATTTCCATCGAATAACCTTTCCTTATTCACTGAGCACATTTGGTTTTTAGGTCCGCGCACATCCTTCAATGTAGGATTTCGCTACGAACATATTACCAGTGCTTCCTCTGGCTATTACAAAGTGTACAACATCCATAACTTAACCCAAGATACACTCGCAATTCAAAAATTGGAATCGAGCAATTCCTTGACGCGCTCCGTACCGCTGGGTGGATTTGGACTTTCCTACAAAACAAGTAAACAAACGAATCTGTATGGAAATTTCTGTATGAATTACCGTGCAGTCAATTTTAGCGACATTCGCGTTACAAACCCAAACTTATTGATTGACAGCGCCATGCGTGACGAGTATGGGTCCACAGCTGAAATCGGTTTCCGTGGATTCATCAAACGCTTTTTATATATCGATGTAGCGGCTTTTCACCTGTATTATGGGGATAAAATAGGAATAACACCACTTGCTGGTAGTATCAAAAAAATTCGTACCAATATTGGTAATGCGCGTAATGTTGGTGTAGAATGTTTGGTGGAATTTGATTTTATAAAAGCATGGAGAGATAGTTCTATGTATAACTCCTCCTTGTATGTCAATTTCTCCTACATCCATGCACAATATGTATCTTCCAAAGAAACAAACTTTATCGGAAAACAGTTGGAATACGTTAGCCCAATTATTCTAAAGACAGGGGTCAAAATCAAACACGATCGCTGGGGTGCAACCATCCAAGGCTCCTATAATGCCGCACAATTCTCCGATGCTTCTAATTCAGTTGAACCAAGTGGCGATGCAGTGATAGGAGAAGTTCCTGCCTATTTTGTGATGGACATGTCTGCGAAATACAATTTCAAGAAATTGTTTACCCTCGAAGGCGGTATCAATAACCTCTTAAACGAATCTTATTTTACACGCAGAGCAACAGCCTATCCTGGTCCAGGTATCTTACCTTCGGATGGACGCAATTTTTATGTGACGGTACAATGGAAAATTGGAGAGCGTAAATAAGTTTAACAACAACTATACCTTCTTTTAAACGTACAAAAAATAAAATTTTGCACCGTATCAAATGGCGTAACATGATCTTCCGTAAAACATCCCATCTTATCCAAATAAGCACCAAATAACTGCTGAAAACTAGTTTCATTGTATTGCTTGATTTCCAAACCACTACATTTCAAAGGACCATTTTCGGAGAAAGTACCAACGATAAAGTATCCGCTAACATGATTCGCAACTCGGTGAACGTAGTTTTGAATGGCATCCGTATTCGTAACAAAATGAAAAACAGCGCGGTCATGCCAAACTGCATAGTGTTGATTCGGAACAAATTCATTCATATCGGATACAATCCAAGTCACCAATTTCGCCTTTTCTCCCAAACGTATTTTAGCACGTTCTAGCGCTTTTGCGGAAATATCTAATACGGTAATATTGGTATACCCTGCTTTCAGTAGATGATCCACCAAATGACTATCCCCTCCACCAATATCGATAATTGCTGCATCTTTCGCGATACCCGTTTCCTGAATTAAACGTAAAGAAGTACTCGGCACTGCTTGAGTCCAACTTACTTGTTCTGGTGTTTTTGTTTCGTATACATTTTCCCAATGTGCTTTTTCAGACATAAAATACAATTTTCACAAAGCTACATTAGTTTACATTTGAAAAGTGTAACTTTAGTTGCAGACCATATACTTTTTTATGAATCTATAATTCAACGAATATAAAAGGTTATAATAATTACTTTAGAAATCGTTTACAATCCTCTTTTACAAAAGAATACACATGAAAAATACACTATTCAAAACTTTCCTAACGCTATTTTGCATGTTGATCATGCTTGGGTGCACCAAAGAAAAAGAAACGATTACGCCTGTTGCAACAACTGAAACCAAAACTTCCGACCAATTGTTATTTGAAAAAGCTAAATCTGTAGTAGATTTTACGTGGTTTGAAAAAGCAGATTCGCTTTATAAAAAAAGCAGTGGTAGTGGTCACGGACAAGCATTCTTTAAAACAAGATTCAATGCGATAGCAGCAACAAAACTCACCAGCAATGGAAGAATTATGCCTGATGCAAATTTCCCAGAAGGTTCTTTAATCGTTAAAGAACTCTACAAAGACGCCCAAACACTTGATCTATACGCAATTCTTTATAAAGACAGTAAAAATGTAGACGCCGATGCCAAAGGTTGGGTGTGGGGGTATTTAAGACCTGACGGAAATGTCGCTGTTTCAGCTTCAAAAAAAGGTACGTCGTGTATCAGTTGCCATTCCCAAACTGGTAATATTGATTACGTCTTGATGAATAAGTATTATTAAAAAGCCTACACCACATAAATATTCTCGGCAAACTTTTCGCTTACACTGGATGCTACTCCATTCACCTCAATTACCATCAAGGCATCGTATTCCTGACGCGATTGAACGTATATTTCATTATTAATTCCTAAACCTACTTTCACTACATATTGTAAAAAAGCAGAAGAATTATCCTTCACTGCTACCATCTTGCAAAGCTGACCGACTGGTATGTCTAACAATGTCTTACGAAATTGCTTAGTCAACTCTCCACCTTTGGATGGTATCGGATCTCCATGCGGATCAAAGGCTGGGTAATCCAAAAATTTCTCCAATTTATCAATCAATTTAGTTGACTGGATATGCTCCAATTGCTCTGCAACATCATGTACCTCATCCCAACTAAACTCTAACTTCTCATACAAAAAGGTCTCCCAAAGCCGGTGCTTACGTATCACTTCCGTTGCTATTTTTTTTCCCGCTATGGTTAATGTTATTTTCTTGTACTTTTCGAAATCAACCAAGGCTTTGTCGCGTAAACGCTTCAACATGTCATTAGCAGTAGCTGGTTTAACCCCTAGATTCATAGCTAACTCATTCGTTCCGACTCCTGTTTCGCCACTGTCAAACGAAATGCGCAACAAGGCTTTTAAATAATTCTCCTCAGTAAATGAAATCATAGTCTGTTCGTTTGTTAGTGCTTACAAACAAAGATAAAACAAATAATCAAACTAAATTTGTTAGGTTAATCTAACTTAATTATATTTGTACACCTAACTATTTATCAAACGTATTGTATATGTTCAAATTACACCAAATTATTACCTTATTATTTACCTGTGTTTCGTTTTTTCTATCTGCGCAACAAGGTGTAATTACAGGGAGAGTAATTGCTGATAACAAACCTATACAAAAGGTTAATGTAGTTCTTGTTGGTACATCCTATTCCACCATTACCGATTCTTTAGGTCAATTTACATTTGAAAAGATTCCAAACGCAAGCTATAAAATCAGAGTGCTCTCCCTCGACCACCACAAAAATGAAAAAACAATTACGCTAAAAAATAAGGACACGCTTCACATTACCCTAGAACTTTTCTCCAATGCCAAAGAATTAGAACAAGTAGTCATTTCTGGAACCATGAAAGAAATAACTCGTTCCGAAAGTCCTGTCCCTGTGGAAGTGTATTCCCAAACTTATTTCAAGAAAAATCCTACGGCAAACATTTACGAAGCACTCCAAAATATCAATGGAGTTCGGCCTCAACTCAACTGTGCAGTTTGCAATACGGGGGACATCCACATCAACGGATTGGAAGGTCCATACACGATGGTACTCATTGATGGGATGCCAATCGTTAGTAGTTTATCCACAGTGTATGGACTTTCAGGCATCCCCAATTCGCTAGTCGATCGTATCGAAATCGTCAAAGGACCTGCCTCTTCCCTTTATGGTAGTGAAGCAGTCGGAGGATTGATAAACATCATCACTAAAAAAGCGCAAAATACGCCCCGTTTTAGTACGGATGTTTTTACTACTAGCTGGGGAGAAGTCAATACAGACCTAGGATTAAAATTGAAAATCAAAGAAAAAGCGGAGATACTTACGGGAGTCAACTACTTCAATTTCCAACAAAAAATAGATAAAAACAAAGATAACTTTACCGATATGACACTTCAAGACCGTATTTCGGTATTCCAAAAGTGGAATTTTAACAGAAAAGAAAATCGCATCTTCAATCTAGCTGGTCGTTTTATGTATGAAGACCGAATCGGAGGAGATGTTCGATGGGAAAAAAAATTCAGAGGTGGAGATAGTATTTACGGAGAAAATATCTACACATCGCGCTACGAAGTACTTGGTAATTATCAACTTCCTACTACAGAAAAAGTAATGCTCGCTTTTTCCTACAACAGCCATGCACAAGATTCAAGGTATGGAACAACTTCCTACATCGCAAACCAACAAATTGGATTCACACAACTAACTTGGGATAAAAAATTAGGGAAACAAGACTTCCTACTTGGTACTGCCCTTCGCTATACCTACTACGATGATAATACACCTGCTACACAAAATACAGATTCCTTAAACCCTAAAACAATCGCGCAAAAAACGTGGTTACCTGGAATTTTTATGCAAGATGAAATTGCCATCAAGGATAAAAACAAACTCTTACTCGGATTTCGGTACGATTACAACTCCTATCACGGAAATATTTTCACTCCGCGCATCGCATATAAATGGGCAATTAAGGAAAACAAAAGTCTGCGAATTAACGCCGGAACTGGATTTAGAGTAGTCAATCTATTCACCGAAGACCACGCAGCACTAACTGGTGCTCGTACCGTAGAAATTAAAAACGAATTACTCCCCGAAAAATCCTACAACACAAACATCAACTATATCCATAAAATTACGTTGGAAAAAGGAACTACAATCAACCTCGATGCTACCGCATTTTATACCTATTTCAACAACCGTATCGTCGGAGATTTTGATTCCAATCCAAACAAAATTAGCTATGACAATTTAAACGGACACGCTGTTAGCAAAGGATTGAGCCTAAATGTAGAACTGAATCTAATACAAGGACTCAAAATAATCGCTGGTGGTACGCTAATGGAAAATACCTTAACAGAAAATGATATCACCAAGCAACAAATACTTACCGAGAAATTCACAGGTGTTTGGGCTGTTTCCTACAAACTAAAAAAAGCAAATCTTGCAATCGATTATACAGGGAATCTATATAGTCCCATGCGACTTCCAACACTCAGCGAACTAGATCCGCGTAGTTCCGTTTCCCCATGGTGGAGCATCCAAAACATTCAATTTACTTACAACGGATTTAAAAACTTCGAAATCTACGGTGGTGTAAAAAACCTTCTAGACTGGACACCTTTCAAAGAAAAAAATCCATTCATCATCGCGCGCACCAACGATCCATTCGATAAAAACGTGAAAATTGATGCGCAAGGAAAAGTACTAGTAACTGCTGAAAATCCGTACGGACTAACCTTCGACCCTACCTACATCTACGCCCCAACACAAGGCATAAGAATGTTTATAGGAGTGAGGTATACTTTTAAGTAATTCTCCATTGTGGAGCATTCATAACATTCAGCTCGTAATTACAGAAAAAAACTATAGACATACCTTTGACCCACCTAAATCTAAGTCTCTAAACAAGAGATAAGAATTTTTATTGGGGTGAGGTATAGTTGAAAGTATAAGAAAAATGCAAATTTTATAAATCTATATTGAAATACAATTAAAAAAATATTTAGTTTTGAAAACAGATCATTATGAAAAAAAAACAGATGAAAATTTTAGGAATTGTTCTATTAATTAGCCTTGTTATATTTTCTTGTAAAAAAGAAAATATAAATCAACTTGATACTAAAAATAAGATTAGTGATGATAATATTATTAATGAACAAATGACTCAACTTATAAGAAAGTTAGACAATCCATATTCAGTTTCAAATATGAAAAATGCATTAGATTCTATACAAAGATCTAATAAAAGATTTACAACTGATGAATTAGAAATTGTTACTACACATCTATATTTAAAATTCAAACCAAAAAATAACAATGAATTGGAGATTCTAAAAGATGATAGTTCCTTAATTCTATATTCTTATCCTTTAGATTATGATATAACTTTAGGTACATATTATCATGATCCAAGTATTCCAGATAGTTTACCTACATATCAATACTGTTCTGTAACCGTTGATAAAAAAATACCGAGTGGTATTGAATATGAATTATTGGATGAATTATTCATTCCCGATGAAAATAAAGATGGAATAAATTTGAATAAAACTAAATCAAATGATGATTTAGTTTCAAGATTAGTAGAAGAATCTTTTAGATTAACTGGTAATTTAGACTCCAATACATTAGACAGAAAAGTTAAGGCAAGTAATTGGAGACCAGCAGGAAAGATTAGGTTTTGGGACGATGTAACAAATAATTGGAGAGGAGTCGAGGGAGTAATTGTTAAAGCTAGAAATTGGTTTACTACGCATCAAGGTATTGTTGATGCTAATGGAAATTACTCATGTGATGGTACATTTAAAGGAGATGCAAATTATAGTTTGGATTGGGAAAGATATGATTTTGCTCTTCGTGAAGCTTGGTTAGATGGTGCTAATATTAATGGGCCTAAGAAAAAAGGGAATTGGGATAATGATTTTACAAGTGGAAAAAATTTTTTTCATGCCAAGGTATTCCTTTGGGCTTATCGTTATTACTATCTTGATATAGACGGTCTAAAACGTCCACCAAAAAATGCTATATTAAAAACACAAATGCATATAAGATGTTACGACGAAAATGGAGTTTCAAATTTTAAAAAAGAAAGAAGATTTATGGGGCTTGGGAGTGCAATAAAAATTTATTCCAAAGAAACCAGTTTAGATGGTTCTGTTACTTATGCAAACTCAGAGAGATTATTAAATGTTGTTTCTCATGAACTAGCTCATGCTTCTCATTGGGAATTACGAAAAAATAAATGGAATAACAATAAAACAGAAGATAAATTAATTGAAAGTTGGGCTATGGGGGTAGCATGGAAATTAACAAGAAAAGTATATTTCAATCACAATCATTATGCATTTATGACTTTTGATGATATGAAGAATGACGAATTTGGGAAAAATCAATATACACCAATAATAATAGATTTATTAGACAACCTTAATCAAGGTGGCTGCTGTTCTAAAACCTTACCGATAGATGAGATTTCAGGTTATACGATAAAAAATATTGAGGATGTACTTAAAGATTGTGAAACCTTAAGTGATTTAAAAGATCAACTAAAAAATAAATATCAAATAATAAACCAATCCAAATTAGATTATTTTTTCAATCAATATATTAATTTATAGATATGTATAGGATATATATTTTTATTTTATTTTTCGGTATTTTTTCATGTGATAAAGAATGTAATGATTGCGGTCTAATTTCAAGCTCACGATATTATTTAAAAAATAATTCTAATGATGATTTAAAACTTATTTTTTACGAAAACACTACTCAAATAAAATATGATACTATATCAATTGAAAAAAATCAAAGAATTCCATTTCTTTTTTTAAGTACAGGTTCACCTGCTAAAACCATACTAAGTCTTGACTATGCTATTTATGATAGTATTAAAATTATTAATAATTCAGAAGTTAAATCATTGATTAATGATATTGAAAATTGCAGTAATGTTTATAATGTTTTATGTAAATCAAATTATAATTTGATATTAGAACAAGAAGAGAAGTTAGGAAACAAGTATTCAGAGTATGAACTTATCATTAAATAAATCGCAGAAAGTATTCTTCTATTATTAGATTAGAGGTATATAATTTAAAAATTCATTGAATAAAAAGAAAACACCATCACGTACCACAATACGTTCTATAATCCCCATCCCCTTCCAATGGTGGTTCTTGAAAATCTTCATATCCTTTCTGTGTTTCATACGGCACTTGTAACACTTTCAACAAACGATTGAACAAACCATAATCATTTAAATTCGCCGCCTGATGCAAAGTCTCTTCTACCAAATGATTTCGTGGAATGAACTTCGGATTAAACCTGTTCAACAAACTAAAAACTTCCTCCCAAGCATACATTGAAACGCGTTCTTCCCATCGCGTATACCAAGATTGAAAATCTGCTACCCCATAGATTCCGATGTGTTCGTTCTTTGGTTTAAGCAACTGCAAAAACGTATTCGTAAAATCCGCTTTGTTTGCTTCCATCCAATGCAATAAGTCCTTGATCAGCGAATCATCTCCTTCTTGTTCTTCCAAAATCCCCAACTTGGAACACATCATCTTCGCCCAACGTTTTTCATATACTATTGGAAAGTCATTAATAACTTCTTGACACAATTTCACCGCTTCTTCTTTATCATCATGGATAATCGGAAGCAACGCACTGGCCAAACACGCAATGTTCCACCGGGCCATCGAAGGTTGATTACCATATGCATAGCGACTATTGCGGTCTATCGAACTAAAAACAGTCGCAGGATCATACCCATTCATAAACGCACACGGACCATAATCAATCGTTTCGCCAGGAATACTCATATTGTCGGTATTCATGACCCCATGGATAAAACCTACACGCATCCAATCTACAATCAAATCGATTTGTTTGTCCTGCACTTTTCTCAAAAATGCTAACGGAGGATTTTCTTCCTCTGCAACTTCCGGATAATGTCTTTCGATTACATAAACACAAAATGCACGTAATTCTTCTTTCGGTAAATACTTCGCTGCATATTGAAATGTCCCCACACGAATGTGACTCGCAGCAATACGCGTCAACACAGCCCCCTCACTTACATATTCGCGATACACTTCATCGCCTGTTCCAACAACTGCCAAACTGCGCGTAGTTGGGATTCTCAAGCCATGCATTGCTTCACTAATCATATATTCACGTAACATAGCACTCGTGGTAGCACGACCATCACCATTACGCGAATAAGGGGTTCTACCAGCACCTTTTAGTTGGATGTCAAAGCGTTTTCCAGTTGGTGTTACGTGTTCGCCTAAAAGTATCGCGCGACCATCCCCAAGTATATTAAAATGGCCAAATTGATGTCCTGCATACGCTTGTGCAATTGGTTCAGAACCTTCTAGTACACCATTACCAGCCAAGGCTGAAATAGCATCAGAAGAAAGTTCACTAGGTAAACCTAGATCATCAGCCAAGTTTTTGTTATACAATAATAAGCGAGGCAACTCTACGTACGATGGTACTACTTTGGAATATAATTGTTGGTTAACAGTTAAATAAGAATTATTCCAGTTCCAATGTTTGTTTTCTTGTTCCATACTCATTTTAAATATCCCCGTTGTCTTAAGTCTTTTTGAATCGCAACAATAGCATCAGGTATCTCCCGATAATTGAGCCAATTCATATCCAAACCATGATAAATAGCAGCATCCATCAAAGTAGGAATTTGTATCATTTCATTCACCAAATTTTCAAATAACTCTTGAAAATCAAATTGTAGATCTTCGTGTAAGCCTTTGACTTGTGTTAAAATCTTAAAAATGCGCGCTACAACATAGGTGTTAAATTTGAATGCTTCATTTTTTGAACATACTATCAGATGCACACGATTTTTATCTAGAGACTTCGTCAACATAATCAAATTCAAATACGGATCACCATATTTATCTTTCGTAGCACTCACATGTTCATTAATCATTCCACTCATATCACGCAAGTACATCATTAACACTCCTGGTGAATGAAAGTAATCAAATCTTTCCTGTACTATTAACAAAATCTCATGTTCTAAATTAGTACGTAAATCCTCTACCGAACGTGTTTCAACTAACTGAAAATGTAACTGATTTACAAGCGAAATATCCTTTTTCAACAAACGTAAAAGCAACTTGTCTTTTTCTTTGCCAGGTAAACGTGCTATAGCATCCTTGAAGTCTTGGTCAAATTTCATTAAATGGATTTTAAGTATCTCTAAAATTAGAAGTAATATCCCAATTTCAAAATCCAAGCTAGTTGTACTCTTTCAAAAAAATAACGTACAATCTTAACTACAAACCATACAAAGATAAAGGAGTATACACAATTATTCTTAATGCTTGCAATATTGACTCACGCAATTTTAAGCACTAAAAAAGAACATTTAAAATTTTATTGCTCGCGGAATCTATCCTTTTTGGTATAGATTCCGCGAGTAATAAAACAAATTATCTTCAGAAAATAATTAACTAATCAAGTCACACCTTTACTTGCTTGTCAAATGAAAAACGAAGGTAAATAATCCGTGATTTCTTAATGATTTATTCAGTCGCTATAACCTGAGGCAAATTAAGAAACTAAAATTGAAAAATTACACTAATTTTGAATTCTTAATCTTTTATTGATGCAAAAAAAAACACGTAACACCACCGCCAAACAAGAAATCTTAAAATTGATTGCTAACGCAGGGCAAGCGCTTTCGCATGTAGAAATCCAACAACAATTAAACAACCTCTGCGACCGTGTTACCATCTACCGTGTTTTGAACCGCTTAGTAGAAGAACAAAAAATTCATAAAATCGTAAACACTGACGGAGTTGTAAACTATGCCGCTTGCCACGACTGTGAACATCACCACCATAACGACAACCACGTACATTTCAGTTGTACCATTTGTAAATCCGTAACCTGCCTCGATAACATCATCCCAACATTTCAACTTCCAGCTGATTACCAAATGCAAGAAATGAATTTTATGATTGCTGGTATCTGTCCAAATTGCAAGGCATAAAAAAGGACCATCTTTCGATGATCCTTTCTACCCTAAAACATAAAAAAATCTACTATTTTACGTTTACTTGAAAGTCTATATCAACATCCGTATCACCAGTTGCTGAAGTACCATCTTTCTTACCTGGTTGGTGCATTAATTTTACTTTTACTTTTCCAGAACCAGCATTGGTTGTTGTCCAAGTAGATTTCAATCCTAAATTTTTACCGTTACCATCTTTATCGGTAATTGCAACATTTACCAAACCTGTTGGATTACTTGAATAAAAGAATAAATGATCATTTGCTTCTGCCAACACTTCGTTAGAGATCGTTTCAGCTGGTGTTTTACTCTTATCTAATAAAGTTACTTCAACATTGTAAGTACTATTCTTTAATAAATGAATGGTTTCAAATTGTGTTGGTGCATTTCCGCCATCTCCATCTGGATCATTAAAGGTTACAACAAACGTAGTGTCCGGTCCCAAAGAACCCTTACCTGAAAATTTTAATTCCACAGTAGTAATTAATTCTCCTTCATCATCGTGACCATGATCCTCCTTTTTACAACTTACAACCACCAAACTCAAGGCACCTAACGCCAACATAAACGGTTTAAACATTCTTCTTTTCATCGCTATTTTATTTTATTTATTAAACATTTGTACTGCTTTTAATTCACATGCTGCCACAGGTATAGGCCACTTATCTTCAGACTCAAACAATCCTGTTTTCATCAAAACGATTTCATCAGGTGTACATAAACACGACTCTAATTGTTTACGAATCAATGCTTCATCCATTTCCTGACCAATAAATACAATCTCATTATTTCGGTCACCAAATTCTTTAGTCCAATTCGATTCGATCATATCTTGATTATCCACAAAAGATGCATATTGTATACGTTCCTCAAACGGCATACTTGACCACCAAACACCCGCACTTTCCGCACGCAATGATCCTCCAGCTTGACCCCAATTAATTGCTTGCTGTGGACGACTAGCAATCCAAAATAATCCTTTACTTCGTATAATATTTGCAGGAAATTCAAAATTTACATACTGCCAAAAACGTGCTGGATGAAATGGTCTTGTTTCTCGATATACAAAAGAATTGATACCATACGTTTCAGTTTCAGGAACGTGCTCACCCTCCAACTCTTTTATCCATCCAGCGCTAGCTTCTGCTTCTTCATAATTGAATAATCCTGTGTGCATTATTTCTTTTAATGGAACGTTACCAAAGGTTGACTCCAATATCTTTGCGCCGGGATTTAATCGTGTTAACATACCTCGCAATACCTGTAAATCAGCAGTAGAAATCAAATCTACTTTATTGATGATAATTACATTCGCAAACTCAATTTGATCCGTCAAGAGGTTCACCACTGTGCGATAATCATCCTCGCTTTCTGTTAAGGATAGGTCTTGCAATGTGCCAGAACTACCAAAATCTTTAAAGAAATTAAAACCATCCACAACCGTAATCATACAATCGATATAACTGAATCGACTCAAATCTATATTTTCCTCCTCGTTTACAAACGTAAAGGTTTGTGCAACGGGTATCGGTTCACTAATACCTGTACTTTCTATCAATAAATAATCAAAGCGATTTTCAGATGCTAAACGCTCTACTTCTAACATCAAATCTTCACGAAGGGTGCAACAAATACAACCATTACTCATCTCTACTAACTTCTCTTCTGTACGCGATATAGTTCCCTCCTGTGCTACTAAACGTGCATCCACGTTAACTTCACTCATGTCATTCACAATAACCGCTACTTTCAAACCCTCTTTATTATGAAGAATATGATTCAATAAAGATGTTTTTCCAGCACCCAAAAATCCACTTAATACTGTAACAGGTAATTTTTTCATATTAATGCAATTATGTTGCAAATATAATAAAACTTCTTATTAACGCAATATTGTTGCAATTAAAATCGATACTTCAAGCGTAATGAAATATTCCTTCCCATTGCATCCGTAAAATATCGAAAACGATCCATGTAATCCCGATAACGGGTATTCAATAAATTAGTGACTTGTAAACCAATTTCAGCATGGTTTCTACCCATTCGAAAATGGGTTGCAATATGCAAACTCGTCAACCAATATGCACTTGGTGGATCCACAAAATCACTACCTGCCGGAACACGATGCTGTTTTGCTACATACTGTATGGATGGACCAATATAGATATGCTTCAAACGTTGGTTATGGTCCCAATGAAATCCAAACTCTGTTTCAATGCGGTCTGATGGCATTAGTATCAACCAATTATTAGCACGTTGATTCCAAGCACGCAACATAGAACCTTTCACCTTCCATTCCAACCAATGGGTAAAATGATAAGAAGTATATACATCTACCCCGCGCAATATCGCATCTGTTTGTGTATAATTAAATCCAGGAAAAGCGCCACGGATAGTCAAAACTGGTGTTGGGGTAGGCTGACGATAAATAAATCCTTGAATATAATTGTAATACGGACTAACCTCAATATGCAAATCTTCATTCGGTGTATATAATCCTGTAAATGTTGCAACATACGCTTGTTCTACTTTCAACGCTGAATTACCATATTCAACTGCTGCTGCACCATGATGTAAACCATTACTATATAATTCATTGACAGATGGTGCACGCCAAGCAGTTCCTAAATTAAGCATATACTTCCAAGTGGTATCAACAGTATAATTCGCTCCAATACTTGCACTTGCCTGTTCAAATGGATGACTTGTTTTGAAAAGTATCGGAGTATTACTTACATTTTTTTTAGTTTGATACACGGAAAGTTGTTTTAGATCATACCGCAAACCCGCCTCAATTTCCCAACGCTTATATTGCCAATTTTCGAGAATAAAAAAACCAAGCCCAAAATTATCAAAATTTGGAATCAACATTCTACCACGATACGTATTTAGTTGGTGCATACCCTGTATACCAACTGTTCCTTTAAATCCATTTCTACGTGCATGCGACCAATGGAGATCCAAAGTATAGGTAGTTAAATGAAATGCTAAATCTGGTCTGTTTTTAGCTGCTAAATCATCATTCAATGGACGATGCTTATCATATTCATACCGCCAATTGTATTGTCGTGCAAAAACCATACTAAATTTTCCAAGCCTTCTTGTTGTCACATAAAATTTAGACTTAAATAACTCATGTTCTACATGCTGGTATGGTCGATTAATACGATAAGTAAATGCAGATGTCTCTAATGGTACTTTACTATCAAAGGCACGTTGCAAATCCGTTAAATTACCGATATGGGATGCGCCAAAAATACCCAACGTGGTATTAAATTGACTATAAAATAATTCAGCACCATAATTCTTTTTTTTCCAACCCAATTCATACGAAAAATTATATTCTTTCACACCTGTATTTATCATCAAATAATCTGGCGCTGCAATAGTCCCATTTTGTTTCAAAGTTCCTTGAACACGCCAATAAAAAGCTGGTACTCGCTTAAATTTTCCCTCTAAAAAGGAAGCAACAGTTCCACCCCTACCATTCGAATTACCGACAACATTAACTTCCCCACCTAATTTGACACTATCTGGTAGGGTTTTCGTATCGATTAATATAACCCCAGCAATGGCATCCGATCCATACATAATACTATTTGCTCCTTTTACCACCGAAATTTTATCCGCGATAAATGGATCTATCTCTGGTGCATGCTCACTACCCCATTGTTGGCCTTCCTGACGAATGCCATTATTCAAAATCAACACACGATTACTATGCATACCATGTATAACTGGCTTTGAAACTGAATTCCCAGTATTCAATGTACTAACACCAGGAATGGATTTTACAATGTCTCCTAAAGTGGTTCCACGATTTTTCTCTAATTCATCCCCGAAAAGTAAAGAGGCGTGTAAAGTAGATAATTTATCCTTTGGTTTACTTAATGTAGAAATCTTAACTTCTGCTAACTCTTTTAAATGTACCTCAATTTTAAAATTGTACACAACATTATCCTGTACATCAAACATTTTTACAATGGGTTTATAGCCATCGCGGTTGGAACAAACAACAGTAAATCTGCCAGGACAAAGTGACGAAAATTGAAAACGACCCAAACTATCTGTTTCCACTTTCTTATTTAATTCTTTAATGTAAATTTCAATAGCAGAAATAGGTGCATCGTTGTGTATATCCGAAACGATACCACTTAAACTATAGGTGCACACTTGTCCAATAGAATTCCCTGAGAGAAAAAGAAAAAATACCACAAGTAGTATATACATATTCTTCATACCCCAAAAATACAAAATACAGCAGAATAAAATTTAAAAACGCAATAAAGTTGCAATAATAAAAAAGCTGTCCCAATAAATGGAACAGCTTAAACGAAATCTAACTACTAACTATAAGTTAAGAAAATAGAAAATCCTTAATCACTAACTAGAAACGAATTTTCTTTATCACAAATTCTGTTCTACGATTTTGTTGGTGTTGTTCATCCGAACATTCTACCGCTTGATCGCCTTCACAAGCACATTTGTTAACCAAGCGACTTTCACCATACCCTTTTCCATACAAACGGTCGTCTGCAATCCCATGATCAACTAGATACTGCATGGAAGATTTTGCTCTACGATCGGATAAATCAGCATTAAAGCTTTCGCTGCCTCTACAATCCGTATGCGAACCTAATTCAATCACAATTTCTGGATAGCGTTTCAAAATTTTAACAATTTTATCTAATTCTTTTGCAGCATCTGGGCGTATCGCGTGTTTATTATAATCAAAATAGATTGGATTAATTTTAATTGCTTTACCAATTTCTAAACCAACTTCTAACTTATACATCGAAATTGTATTTTCTGGCAATAGAGGAAGTAGACCTGAACTGTCTATAACTTTAGTGATAA
>CANHRS010000016.1 GCA_947463445.1 Flavobacteriia bacterium
TATTAGACATTAGACACTAGACTTCAGACACTAGAAATTAGATTTTGATTTAAATTAATTGATTCTAATTTTAGTCTAAAGTCTAAAGTCTCATTCAATTAATAGATTACAACCACGAATGTCAGAATTATCAAATCTCCCCATGAGTTGAAAAGTTGAACCAAAAGATTTACCTAAATCTTGGGTTGCTATAAACGAACAAGAATAAAGATTAGCAAGATCGATAACATTTATACCTCCTGTTTTACCTTCAGGCTCCATACTCAATGCATCATTTACATCTCGGATGAGAATTTTCATCCAAGGTGGGGTAGTGAAAACACCTTCTTTGTCACTATATGCTTGGGATAATAGTTCGCTCATACCGTATTCTGAAGCGATATAATTGACATGTAAACCTTTTTTTAATTCTGCATGAAGTTCTTCTTTGGTTAATTCTTTTCTCCTGCCTTTCATTCCACCTGTTTCGATAATGGTAGCTTGAGAAAGATCTAATTGTTGTTCCGCTAAATCGAGTAGGGCATAACTAACACCAAATACCACTACTTTTTTTCCTAATACAAGTGCACTTTGATACGTTGTTTTAATTTTTTCTAAATCATTCAGATAAAAACCAGATAACGGATTGTTGGTTAATTTAATTAATGAATTAACCATATATACCAAGCTTGATTCCCCTTGTTCTATATAGTTTGGTAACAATGCAATAATTATTTGATCTTCTGGGTTTCCAAGTTGATCTCGGTAGGTAGGTTCAAAAGAGTGCTCATACAAGGAAAGTGATTCGATGTAATGGGTACTTCTATTACCGCCGGTTCCACTACTTTTAAATTTTATTTCTATATTTTTTTGAAAACTTCTAATTTCATGTGTTTTGAAAAAAGAAATTGGTAGAAAAGGGATTTCAGCACATGAAGTAGGATTATGTTTTCCAAGATAATCTACAAATTGTTTATATACAGGATTATTTCGGTATTGAAATTGAAATACTTCAAGTGCAATTTCTTCGAAATTAGAATTTGTAACCGAAAAGATCTTATTTTTCAATTAATATAAAAAATGATGGTAAGGATAACGAATTTTAAATACTTCTTTGACAGCCTCGTAAACAATCGTTTTAAATTCTTCGATGTTTACTTTATTTTCCGCTGAGATAAACACACAATTTTTATTATTCATTTTAGACATCCAAGTTTTCTTTAATTCTTCTAAAGAAATATTTTCACGTGTACTTGGACTCAAATCATCTTCATCTTTTTCAACATGCGTAAAAGCATCCATTTTATTGAAAACTACAATTGTAGGTTTTTCGGAGTTGTCAATTTCAGCCAAAGTTTCATTTACCACGTTGAATTGGTCTTCAAAATTTGGATGTGAAATGTCTAAGACGTGAATTAATAAATCAGCTTCCCTAACTTCGTCAAGCGTAGATTTAAACGATTCTATCAATTGATGCGGAAGTTTTCGGATAAATCCTACAGTGTCGGTTAATAAAAAAGGTAAGTTTTCGATTACTACTTTACGGACGGTGGTGTCTAATGTAGCAAACAACTTGTTTTCAGCAAATACATCGGATTTACTGATTAAGTTCATAATCGTGCTCTTACCAACGTTCGTATAGCCAACTAGTGCTACCCGAACAAGTTGTCCTCGATTCCCTCGTTGAATCGACATTTGTTTGTCAATTTCTTGTAGCTTTTCTTTCATTAACGAAATGCGCATCTGTATTACCCGTCTATCGCTCTCAATTTGAGATTCTCCAGGACCACGTAAACCAATACCTCCTTTTTGTCTTTCCAGGTGTGTCCACATACGTGTAAGCCTTGGAAGCATATATTGTAATTGCGCTAATTCTACCTGTGTTTTAGCATGGGAGGTTCTTGCACGACTAGCAAAAATATCTAGAATTAATATGTTTCGGTCAAGAATCTTACATTCTAATTCACGTTCAATATTTCGTAATTGGGAAGGCGAAAGTTCATCATCAAAAATGACCATTTCGATTTTTTCTCGCTGGATGTATTCCTTTATTTCCTCTAATTTACCAGTCCCAACAAATGTTTTAGGGTTTTGCATAGGTAATTTTTGCAAAAAACGTTTTACGGTAATTGCACCGGCGGTGTGCGCAAGGAATTCAAGTTCATCGAGATATTCATTTGCCGTTTCGTCACTTGTTTTTTGCGTAACTACTCCAACAATGACACAAGTTTCTTCAACGTGATCTACAACAACGTGTCCTTCTTCCATTAATTTCTTAGGGATTTAACAAAAGTGACTAAAGCGTCTATTTCTGTTTTTGATTGTATAATATCTTTAAAAGGCATCATACCTTTTTCATTTCCATTTTTGATGGTCGATGAAACTTGTGCATCAGTCATCCTACTAATTTTTAAGTTAGCAGCACCTGAAATTCCTTTTGTTCCATCCATACCATGACACGCTTCGCAATGAAGTGTATATAATGCTTTTGCATTTATTTCTTTCGTAGGAGAAGTTTGCTCGAAATTGCTTTCAGTAGATTTGGAAGTACACGCTGAAAATAACTGCAATAAAACGAACGAAAAAAACACTACTCTTAGAACCATCCTGCGCCTAAATTTCTAAATGGCCATGGAATTGCTGCTAAAATGATGAGTAAGCCAATTAAATACCATTTACCAATTGTTTGATGTTTGGAATATGGAGCTTCTACTTTCTCTGCTTTTTTACGTCCAATAGTTACGATTACTAATGCAGCTAACATCATTACAAAATGTTCCATCCCGTAAAATCGCAGCATTGGTTGTTTCATCCATCCTTCTATAAATTTTACTTTATCACTAGTGAAATATAAAATTAAACCTAATAACAATTGCGTGTGTAACGATATCATCGTGAATAGATTAATCATTTTATCTTTCTTCACGTAAAGTGAAACACCTTTTTTAGAAAAAGCATTTACAATTGCAACAATTAATAAAATTAAAGCTACCCAACGTAGTCCCGAGTGTGCGTGTTTTAAAATTTCCATAGTTATTTTTTTAGGGTTTCTAATGCTTCTACATCTTCATCTAATTCTTGCATTTCTTTTTCCAATGCTTTATCTTCTTCGGACATTTCTACTTTTTTAGGAGCTGTTTTTTTAGGTTTTGGCGCCTCAGAACAAGCAGTTATTAGAGAAAATAAAAGAACTCCAACAGTATAAACAGTTTTTTTCATGTTGTAAATTTTTGTAGGTTAAAATTAACGTTTTTTTATGAACCATGTTAGGCATATTGGAAAAACTATGTAATTTTAACAGCAAATTATAAAACAATTATTATGGCTTTTGAATTACCTAAATTACCTTATGCATACGATGCTTTGGAACCACATATCGATGCAAGAACAATGGAGATACACCATTCAAAACATCACCAAGCGTATATTACTAACTTAAATGCTGCTATCGCAGGTACAGATTTAGAAGGTAAATCGATTGAAGAAATAATGTTAGTATGCAAAGACAAGCCAGCAGTTAGAAATAACGGTGGAGGTTTTTGGAATCATAATTTATTTTGGGAAGTAATGGCTCCAAATGCAGGCGGTCTTCCTACTGGTGAATTAGCTTCTGCAATTGATACTGCATTTGGTTCGTTTGAATCATTCAAAGAAGAGTTTGCTAAAGCTGGAGCAACTCGTTTCGGTTCTGGATGGGCTTGGTTGTGCGTAGAAGATGGAAAATTAGTAGTTTGTTCTACACCAAATCAAGATAATCCGTTGATGGGTGAAGGTTGTACTGGAACACCAATTTTAGCAATGGATGTTTGGGAACATGCTTACTATTTAAATTACCAAAATAGAAGACCTGATTATATCAATGCGTTTTTCAATGTAATTAATTGGACTATTGTAGCAGAAAAATTTGCTGCAGCAAAATAATGTAGATCAGATTAGTAGAAATTTATTTTCTATATAACACAAAAGGCTGTCTAATTAGGCAGCCTTTTGTGTTATACTAATTCTAAATCATCCACTGAAATAACACCCTTAATTTGTGGTGTTAATTTTAATAACGCCTCTTCTAGTCCTGCTTTTAATGTCATTACACTCATGGAGCAAGAACTACATGCTCCAAGCAGTTTAACGCGAACAATACCCTCTTCTGTAATGTCAATAAGTTCCATATCACCTCCGTCATCATGTAAAAATGGACGTAATTGATCCATGGAAACCTTTACTATATCAATTAGTTCTTCGTGCGTATGCATTTTATTTTTTCTTAAAGGATTCTAACGTAGTTAAAAAAGTGTTTGTCAGTTCGTCAAATGCTTGTGAAGTAGGTGTGTTTTCTTGAAATACTGCAGGTCTTCCAACATCTCCAGCCTCACGCACAGATTGAACGAGTGGTATATGGCCAAGAAATGGAATGTTCATACCTTCTGCTAAATTTTTAGCGCCATCTCTTCCAAAAATGTAGTATTTATTTTCTGGTAATTCTGCAGGTGTGAACCAAGCCATATTTTCAATCAAACCAATAACAGGAACATTAATGTTTTCTAATTTAAACATATTGACTCCTTTTCTAGCATCCGCTAATGCAATTTCTTGCGGTGTACTTACGATTACTGCTCCATCTAATGGAACAGTCTGTACTAGTGATAAGTGAATATCTCCAGTTCCAGGAGGTAAGTCGATCAATAAGAAGTCTAATTCGCCCCAGTGTGCGTCGGTAAATAACTGTGTCAATGCTTTTGCAGCCATAGGACCTCTCCAAACTACTGCATTATCTTGATCGGTGAAAAAACCAATCGATAAAAGTTTGATACCATGGTTTTCAACAGGATTTATTTTACCTTCACCGTCAATATCAATCATGGTTGGACGTTCACCTACAACATCAAACATAGTAGGCATGGAAGGACCATAAATATCCGCATCAACAATACCGACTTTATAGCCAGCTTTGGTTAATCCTCCTGCTAAGTTTGCTGTCACCGTAGATTTTCCAACACCACCTTTACCAGAGGCAATAGCGATGATATTTTTAACTTCTGGTAATATTTTTCTTCGTGCAGCTATACTCTCAGCAGGAAGTCCTTTTACAATTGTAGTGTATTCAATTTCTTTTCCAAATACATTTTTTAAATTGTATTCAATGAGTTCTTGTAGTCTTTTTCTAGCGTGTAATGCAGGATTAGAAACAAAGACCTCTAAGTGAATTTTTGAATCACCAATTTCTATTTTTTCTACCAAATTTGCAGATACAATGTCTTTTTTTAAGTCAGGTTCAATGACATTCGAAAGAACATTCAGTATTTCTTCTCTTGTTATAGACATAAGAAAATTGGAATTAGTTAGTGGATTTAATTTCGTGTATGGAGTTTATGCACTTTTCTTGTAATTCTACAATTTCTTTCGATGACCCACCATCATTTGTTTCAAAAGTATAAATAACATTATGGATAGTTTTTGTCATAAACAAGTGATACGATTTATGTTCGATACCAACATTCTTTGGGGCATTTTTCTTTCCTTTAACATTTAATCTACGCTCGTATATTAAGGTGGTAGGTGTTTTTTTGATGAATTTCACATTGTAAAACTCTAAACTCTTTAGTTTTTTAACTTCAGCATTTAAAATTTCTTTATCTGAACCCCAGTCGTTTATAACTAGCTCAAAATTAGGTCCAACTTGTAAATCCCACAAGAAATCACCTTCTGTATGTGTAACTTCTACTTTGGTTGAAGCACCGATATTAGAAGTTTCATCTGGTAATAATATACTAGCTGGAATATCGTATGGTTTTAGTGAAAATTTATTAAAATCTAGTAATGCTTCATCTACACCTTCACTCTCTTTGTTATCTACCGAATCTGTACACGCTGTAAATGTTAAACAACTGATAGATAAATAATAAATGATATGCTTAATTTTCATGTTACTAATATTTCTAGATTTGACAGAGCAAATATACAATTTATGCGTATAAGAAATACAATTTGGACAACCTATACTTCGTTAAATACGTGTACTGAAAAGCTAAATATTTATCAGATATTCATTTTTTTTGCTTAAACAATCTTAATTTTACAATTAGAATTACTAATTATAACCTAATCTACACATGAGAATTTTTTTGTCTTTGTCTTTGTTTTTACTCGTTTTTAGTTCTTTCGCACAAAAAAAAGAGCTTACATTATCTGAATCAGTATTGCAACAATATAGAGCACTGGGACCGGATAAAATGCATGGTTTCTCGTGGATTCCAAATACAACGAAATATAGTTTTTTGAAAGATAAATTCACTACGCTTAATATTGTAGCAATAAAAGATACTACAGTTTTAAATTCGATTTCAATTGCTGAAATTAATGCAGTGTTGGGTACAGACTTCAAAAATTTCTTCGGATATAGTTGGAAGAGTGAGCAAGAAATACTTTTACATGCTGGCAGTAAATATTATGCATTTAATTTTGTTACTAAAAAAGGTCAAAAAACCATTGAACTTCCTGAAAATGCTGAAAATATAGATTTCGTTTCCGGAAATGAGGCTGTTGCATTTACCCAACAAAATAATTTAGTTATTCTAAAAAATAGCGAATTGATTCAAGTTACAGCTAATTCAGATAAAAATATTGTATCTGGTAAATTTTTTGCGCGTAACGAGTTTGGTATCTCAAAAGGTACATTTTGGTCACCAAACGCTAACCTAATTGCTTTTTATCAGAAAGATGAAACAGATGTTCATAATTATCCTTTATTAGATATAGAATCTACACCAGGAGAATTGATTTCCATCAAATATCCGATGGCAGGACAAAAATCGGAAAAACCTAAAGTTGGAATTTACGATTTAAGAACTAAAAAAACGGTATTTATTTCCCCAAGAGGTAAGTCAGACGATTATTTAACCAATTTAGCATGGACACCGGACGAAAAGCAGGTAGTTATTGTTGAATTAAATCGAGGTCAAAATCATTTTTGGGTAAATGTCTATGATGCTGTTTCTGGTGAATTCATTCGTTCTCTATTCGATGAAAAAAACGACAAATGGGTGGAACCAGAAAATCCAGTGTTTTTCCCATCTAAATCTTCCAATAATTTTATATGGATTTCACAAAGAGATGGATTTAATAATTTATACTACTACGATTGGAATGGTAAATTAAAACAGCAATTGACGTATAATAAATTTGTTGCAAAAAATATTGTGGGTACAATTAATAAAGAAACAGAAGTTGTTTTTATGGCTACTGGCGAGAGTCCTTTAGATATGCAATATTTTGCGGTGAATTTGAAAGGAAAACAACGATTAATAACTAAGTCTTCGGGTACGCATACCTTACAAATTGGTCTAGATGGGAATTATTTTATGGATGAATATTCTAGTCATTCTGTTCCTTCTAAATCCTTATTGTTAAACGCGAAAGGGGATGTCGTGAAAGAATTATTGGTTTCGTCGGATAAACTTGCGAATTACAAAATTGGTATAACTGAAATAAGTAGTATAAATGGGGTAGATGGTACAAAGTTGTTTACACGTTTAATTAAACCTAGTAATTTTGATCCAACAAAAAAATATCCTGTGATGGTGTATGTGTATGGAGGTCCACATGCACAAATGATTCAAAATGAATGGTTGGATGGTTCCAACTTATGGATGCATTGGATGGCTGAAAAAGGTTATTTAGTGTTTACCTTAGATAATCGTGGTTCTGGGAATCGTGGTTTTGCTTTTGAAAGTGGTATTCATCGTCAACTTGGTACTATCGAGATGGAAGATCAGTTACAAGGAGTGAATTATTTGAAATCTTTACCATTTGTGGATTCAACAAGGCTAGCTGTTCACGGGTGGAGTTTTGGTGGATTTATGACAACCTCCTTAATGTTACGTAAACCAGGAACTTTTAAAGTAGGTGTGGCAGGAGGACCAGTAACCGATTGGAAGTTTTATGAAATTATGTATGGCGAAAGATACATGGATCTACCAGAAGAGAATGTAGAAGGTTACAAAAATGCTTGTTTGATGAACTATACTAAAAATCTTAAAGGAAATTTATTATTGATTCATGGGACTGTCGATGATGTAGTAGTTATGCAACATAATTATTCATTAATTAAGCAGTTTGTAGAAGATGGTGTACAAATGGACTTTTTCCCTTATCCGATGCATCCACACAATGTAATGGGAAAAGATCGAGTGCATTTGATAGAGAAAATCTTGACCTACATACTCAAAAACAACTAAACCGATTTTAAGGATTCAACGATATGGAACTTCAAATTTTAGAAAAAGCATTTAAACTGATGTGTACTGCTAAAACTTTAGCAGAAAAATACGAGGAAAATAAAGAGGTTACATCCAAATATGTACATGCTACATCACGCGGACATGAAGCAATTCAATTAGCGGTTGGGTTGCAATTATTGCCACAAGATTGGGTTTCACCATATTACCGAGATGATAGTATTTTATTGGGTATTGGCATGACACCTTATGAATTAATGTTGCAAGTTTTTGCTAAAAAGGACGATCCATTTTCAGGAGGAAGAACGTATTATTCGCATCCTTCTTTAAAAAGAGATAATATGCCTAAAATTCCCCATCAATCTTCAGCGACTGGTATGCAAGCAATTCCAACAACAGGAATTTCAATGGGAATACAATACAAAGAAAAACAAGGTTTAGCGGAAGACTTTGGTGGAAAAAATCCAGTGGTTGTATGTTCTTTAGGAGATGCTTCCTGTACAGAAGGAGAAGTTGCTGAGGCTTTTCAAATGGCTGCTTTGAAACAATTCCCAATTTTGTATTTAGTGCAAGATAATGGTTGGGATATTTCAGCGAACGCAAAAGAAACTAGAGCACAAGATATTACTGGTTACGCCAAAGGGTTTCATGGTATTGAAGTTAGAACTATTGATGGTAGTAATTTTGAAGAATCATATTCTACTATTCGAGAGGTTTTTGAGATTATGCGAAGAGAGCGTAGACCTTTTATTGTGCATGCAAAAGTTCCATTATTAGGTCATCACACTTCAGGAGTTCGTAAAGAATGGTACAGAGATGATTTGGAGGAAGCGGCTACGCGTGATCCGTATCCAAAATTAAAACATGCTTTTCTACAACATGGAGCGAATGAAACTCAAATTTCGACCATTGAACAAGAAGTGAAGCAATATGTAGATGAATCGTATGATAAAGCGTTAAATGCACCAGATCCATTACCCGAATCCATCCAAGATTTCATTTTTGCCCCAAGTCCAATTACGGAAGAAAAAGGGCAACGTGAACCACAAGGAAAGAAAAAAACGGTAATGGTGGATAGTGCATTGTTTGCAGTGCGTGAAATCATGACCAAACATCCGGAAGCATTGTTGTATGGACAAGATGTTGGTGGACGTTTAGGAGGTGTTTTTAGAGAAGCAGCAACCTTAGCTCAAACCTTTGGGGATGACCGCGTTTTTAATACGCCAATCCAAGAAGCATTTATTATTGGTAGCACCGTTGGAATGTCTGCAGTTGGTTTAAAACCAATCGTAGAAGTACAATTCGCAGATTATATTTGGCCAGGTTTGAATCAGTTATTTACAGAAGTGAGTAGATCTTACTATTTATCCAATGGTAAATGGCCGGTAAGTTGTATTATACGTGTTCCAATTGGAGCGTATGGTTCTGGAGGACCATACCATTCTTCCAGTGTAGAGTCTATATTGACTAATATACGTGGAATAAAAGTCGCATATCCATCTACTGGAGCGGATTTAAAAGGTTTGATGAAATCGGCTTTTTATGATCCGAATCCTGTTGTGATTTTAGAACATAAAGGTTTGTATTGGTCGAAAATTCCTGGTACGGAGGGAGCAATGTCTATTGAACCAGATGATGAATATGTTATTCCTTTTGGAAAGGCTAGAATAGTGAAAGAGGCTAATGAATCATTTATTAAATCTGGAGAATCTTGTGCAATCATTACTTATGGAAGAGGAGTTTATTGGTCTTTAGAAGCCGAGAAACAGTTTGAAGGTAAGGTAGAGATTATTGATTTACGTACCTTGAATCCAGTTGATTTTGATACAATCAATGAAGTAACTAAGAAACACGGTAAAGTAATTGTGGTTACAGAGGAATCAGTAGAGGCATCGTTTTCCTTAGGTTTAGCAGGAAGAATACAGCGCGATAATTTCAAGTTTTTAGATGCACCGGTTCAAATTGTAGGTTCAGTAGATACACCAGCGATACCATTAAATTCAACTTTGGAAGCAGCATTATTGACGAATGCAGTGAAAGTAAAAGACTCGATTGAATTTATATTGGGCTATTAATGTGCAGTACTTATTTCATGTAATAATAACTGTGTTGCTAATGCAACCTGCGTATAATTTTGGGAGGAATTTCCAAAAGAACCAGCAGTGGTTGACCAAATTTGTTTGATGAGTTCTTGTCCCCCTTGGGAAGGTTGAATTTTATTAATCACTGCACGTACATTGGTTGCTCCAGCATGATAAACATGCATAACCAATAATCTAAACCATAAATCCGTTTCTTTATAGGCTATGTTATGTGCTTGTAGTATACTTTTCACAGAAGGTATACAAGACCTTGAAATCAATTGCGCTGCTCCATATGCAGAACGTTCAAAATTTTCTCGCTCGTCCACATAATTCGTTACAGTTAATCCATAATTACGTGCCACACCTGGCATTAATTGGAAGGCGCCATATGCTCCAGAAATAGATTTTTTTAATTGCGCAGGACTTTCGATGAGTAATATTGCTTGCGCATACCATGGGTCTACACCGAATTGTTGAAATAGCTGTATTCCTTTTGTAATATTGGGAGAAACTTCTTTTATTTTATAAAAATCATTTTTACCGGTAGTAACATTAATTTTTTCAGCTTCAGCAAGTGCGTGTACTAATTTTAAACTGTCTTTAAAAAATTCTTTTTGTAATTCTGTTTTTTTCATCCAGTCATGATAACTCACTTTATGTAATACTTTTCGGTTACACGCAACATTTAATAAGCATGAATCAGGTGAAAGTGTAATGATTTGTTTCCAAAAAATAGTTTGTGGCAATGTATGCCAATTATCTTTGTAAATTATTTTAGGATGTATAATTAGTTGTGGAGGGATAACGTTTTTAATTTCAAGAAGTTCATATTCATTTGTTTGAATAGTTTTTTGTCCAAAACTTAGAAATGTAATGAAGCATGAAAAATATAGTAGAATTCTCACTTTTTTCTTGTAAAGTTACGACATCGAAAGATATTAGAAAAATATGTGTAGATTAGAATTATAAAAAATAATAATGTGCGTAAAATTTTAGTTTTTTTATCCTACCCTTTTTTGGGTTTAATTTTGATATATCAATATGTAATTAGTCCTATTTTTCCTCCTTCTTGTAGGTTTCATCCAACGTGTTCTGGTTATTTCAAACAAGCATTATTGACGTGGGGAGTTTTTAAAGGAACCTATTTAGGTATAAAAAGAATTGGACGTTGTCATCCATGGGGTGGGAGCGGTCATGATCCTGTACCACCTAGAAATTAATTATTTTCCTTTTGCCTTTAGAATAGTGATGACCGTGTAAAACATGATTTTAAAGTCTAGTGAAAGGGATCTATTTTTAAGATAAAGTAAATCATATTTCATTCTGCGTATCATTTCATTCACATTTTCCGCATAACCAAATTTGACTTGCCCCCAAGATGTAATTCCAGGTCTTACAGAAGTTAATTGCAAATAATGAGGTTCTTTTTTACTGATTTGATCAATGTAAAATTGTCGTTCTGGTCTAGGGCCAACCAATGACATATCTCCTTTTAATACATTTACAAATTGCGGGAATTCATCTATCCTGGTTTTTCGCAAAAATCTCCCTATGGGTGTTATACGAGAGTCATTTGTGCTAGATAATTGTGGCCCGTTCTGTTCTGCATTTACGAACATCGTTCGGAATTTTATAATTTGAAAAGGGGTACCATTTTTACCCACGCGTTCTTGTAAAAAGAAAATTGGACCTTTCGAATTTTGTTTAATCAGTATTGCTATTAATATATATAATGGAAGGAGTAATAATATGGATATTAGTGAAATACTAATATCAAGTAAGCGTTTAATACTTTTTTGCCATGGAGGCATTTCATCGGATGGTATCTCTAATAATAAGGCACCAAATAGATTATTTAATTTTAAAGAACCTGAAAGAAAATCATACATATCTGGAATTATTTTGATTTTAATTCCTTTTCCTTGGATGGACGCAATAAGTTTACTTAAAATCTCATGCTCATTACTTTCGATAGCAATGATAACATCTTCAATAACATTTTTGTCTAATATTAGAGGTAAATTATCTAGATTACCTAAACAATGTAGTTTATTATCTAAACGTGTATCTGTTTCTTTAATTCGAATATAGCCTATGAATTTTGCCCCAATGCTGTTTTCTAATTGTTCTAATTCATTGAAAATTTGTAATGCTTTCTCGTTCCCCCCAATTAAAATTGTTTTAAATCCGTCTTGACGTTCTTGGATTTTTTTTACTTGACGAGAAACAAATAAAAATCTAGGAATAAGTGTGCTTCCAAAATGAATTAAAAATAATGCAAGTAAAGATTTGTAATAGGATTGATGACTTGGTAATATATCATCAAGTAATAATAGAAAAAATAAAGATAATACTCCTATCGTTGTTCCAAAAATAGTGAGTTGAATAATTTGTATGCGATATAATCGTTTTACTTGACTATAAGTACCTTGCAGTGCGTATAGTAATAACCAAAAAAGAGGAATACATATAATACCAAGATAGAATTGTTTGTCTTTTATAAAAGTGCTAAATTCTATATGTGTTTTCCTAAAATAAAAAAATATAACCCATGCTATTACCGCGGTTAAATAGTCTATTGCTATTAGGTTATATGATTTTTTGTGTATATGCATATTAGAAATATACAAGTTTAATATTGTCAATATAAATATCCGAATAATCTTTTCCAGGATCTAATTCTGCCCTTAAAAATTGTTCGAAAAGAGTGTAATTCGTTGAAAAGGATAGTATTTCTTTTAATTCAATATAAATTTTCTTCCATCTTTTTTCTGAATCTTTTTGTGCATTCAACTGAATATTGGGATTAGCTTTGAAGGAAAGGTTTCCATAGGAGTTTACTCCGGTTAACACATTATTGGTATTCATATAATCAATTTCTAAATACACTTCACTTCCATATTGCGGTAAACTCATTTTAGTGGTTGTCCCCATCCAAATAGAATCTTTTTTTGTCAAATGTATCCATCCATATCGTTGTCCATATTTTACTATTGCTGGGTCAGATGCGGTAGTTAGAATAGGAGGGTAGTTTGGAGCAGTTTCTAATTTTATTCCAGCATCTTCAAAATTTTCAATCCAAAATTTTGTATTAGCATAATATTTAGTTGTTGGCTTAATGTGAATAGTTTCATTTTTAATGAGGGTACTTGTAATAGTATATGGCTCCAAGAATGGATAAGTTTTTTTTGTAGAAGAAATACCATTGTTTCGAATAGCGGGATAAACAATTATTTTTTTTTCTCCATTTGTTAAAACGGGAAGTTTTATTGGTAATTCAAAGTAACCAACAACCTTATCATCAATTAATACGTATGCATCGGTAATATTATGCGATAATATACCTTCTGGATTTGTTGGATTTGCTTGTAATGTCCAATTGTCAATATAAACCCAAGAAGCTTCAGTGTTGTTTTTAACACATGAATTTGTAAACAAAAAGAGTATAATTGAGATAAATAGTAATTGTAGCTTCATTACCAATATAAACGTAAGAAAAATAAAATTATTGTCTAACTAATGTACAAGTTTAGCAATTATTTCTTTAGTAATATAAATAGCTTGTAATCCGTCTTCTATAGATACAGCAGGTAATGTGTTTTTAGTGATTGATTCGTAAAAATTATTTAATTGTGCTTGAAAAATTTCTTCTTGTTTTTTTTGTGCGCTAAGTTGCTCAAATTTTAAAGTTTCCTGTTCTTCTTCGTTACATAAATGAATTTTATTTTCGTTAAAATCGAGGCAAGTCAACGATTTGTTTTTAAATAATTTTAGCGTATGTCTTGGTTCATCATACATGGATGAAATTAGAAGCGTAGTAACACAGCCATTATCAAATTCCAATCGTGCGTCTACAGTTTCTATCTCAAAACCGTCTTCAGGAATTAAGAAGGAATAAGACTTTCTCACTTTGGCTTTTATAAGTGAAATTATATTCTCTATTTCATAAAATAGGATTTCCTGTAATGTAGCATTCGTATGATCTTCATCAATAAATGTTCGTTGAAGATTTATTAAGTTTGGCACTATGAAATTATTTGAAATACTTTGTGTTATTTTTTCAAATCGTAATGGTGAATTCAATTGAATAATGGATTCTGCTTCTGTTGATAAATGGAAAAGAGTATTTACTTGTGCAATATCTAAGGAAAGTAAGTTATTGATAAATATTGGCTTTCCTTTTTTTACGGCATAACAAGCATCGTCAAAATAAATCAAAATAGAAGTGAAGTAAATGCAATCTGAGTTGTCAATTACTTCCTTACTTGAAGATTTAATTTCTTTTATATCTAACTTGGGATAATTTAAGTCGTAAATATAATCGATGTTAAAAAGAGGTTTTAATTTACGTAATTGGTAAACTTCCTCTTGCTGGTATCCGATAACTCCTAGTTGCAACATAATTAGTGCAAATTTAGGGGGTATTTAAGCAGATTTTAACTATATCGAAGGTAGTTTTTAACACCTAATTACTCATTACCTAATTTGGTAACATAAAAAAAGCCTCCGAAGAGGCTTTTATATTTATTGAAACATGTCTTTTACTTTTTGAAAGAATCCTTTTTCAGAACCATCTAACTTTGGTTGGAAATTTTCACTTTTTTGAAGTTTTTCAAGTAATTCTCTTTCTTCTTTACTCACTTTTGTAGGTGTCCAAATATTGATATGAACAAACAAATCACCAGTTCCATATCCTTGAAGTTGCGGTAAACCTTTTCCTTTTAAACGCAACATTTTACCACTTTGCGTACCCGGTTCCACTTTAATTTTCACTTTCCCAGATATAGTTGGTATTTCGATACTTTCTCCTAAAACTGCATCTGCAAAGTTTATATATGCATCATAATGAATGTTATCCCCTTCACGGCGAAGTGTGTCGTGTGGTATCTCTTCAATAACCACAATTAAATCTCCGGGTATACCATTAAAAGGACCTGCGTTTCCTTTTCCAGTTACGCTTAATTGCATTCCTTCTTCAACTCCTGCTGGGATATCTATTTCAATAACTTCTTCTTGACGTTTTAAACCATTTGCGTCCGCGTCAGCAGGTTTGTAATCAATCATTTTACCAGCGCCTTGACACGTAGGGCACGTAGTTTGTGTTTGCATGTTGCCCAAAAATGTTTGAGCCATACGTGTAACACGACCTTGACCATTACAGGTAGTACAAGTTTTGGAAGTTACTCCTTCTGCGTTAACTAATTTGTTAACTTTTATTTTCTTCTTAACACCTTCAGCAATTTCTTCCAGTGTCAATTTCATTTTTACGCGAAGATTACTCCCTTTGATAGTTCTTTGTCCACCGCTTCTGCCACGTCCACCGCCGAAACCTCCTCCAAAGCCCCCGCCGAAAACATCGCCAAATTGACTGAATATATCATCCATATTCATTCCGCCTCCGCCGAAACCACCTCCTCCGTTCATTCCTGCGTGTCCAAATTGATCGTATCGTGCTTTTTTATTTGCGTCACTCAATACCTCATATGCCTCCGCAGCTTCTTTGAATTTTTCTTCCGCTTTGGCATCATCTGGATTTTTATCTGGATGATATTGTAACGCTAACTTACGATAAGCCTTTTTTATTTCTGCTTCGGAAGCACTTTTACTGATGCCTAATACTTCGTAGTAATCTCTTTTTTGACTCATAATTATCTTATTGACCTACAACTACTTTTGCGTAACGTATAACTTTGTCATGGATATAATATCCTTTTTCTACATCGTCTACAATCTTTCCTTTTAAATCTTCAGATGGAGCTGGAATATTTGCTATCGCCTCGTGTAATTCACTATCGAAAACTTCCCCTTTAGAAACCATTGGCTTTAAACCTTTAGTTTCTAATGTACTTTTAAGTTTATTGTAAATTAGTTGAAACCCTTCCTTTAATGAGGTAGTATCTTCTACAGTTTCGTTATTAGTAATTGCTCGTTCGAAATCATCTAAAACAGCCACTAAATCTTTAATTACACCCGAACTTGCAGTAGAAATTAATTCTAGTTTTTCCTTATTCGTACGTTTTCTGTAATTATCAAATTCTGAATATAAACGTAGAAATTTATCATTTAATTCAGCATATTTTTCTTCAGGAGTAGGCTCAACAATTGTTTCTTCTGCTGGAGTTTCTTCAGCAACTGTTTCGTTTACTTGTTCTTCTGTTGCTGTATCTTGCGTATCAGAAGTAGTTTCGTTTTTTACTTCTTCGTTAAATTCTTTTTCTTCAGACATAGTATTTTGTTTTGTGATTTATGTATAACAAAGAGTTTGCCATTCGATTTTAATTGTCAAAATGTCATAGTTTAATGGCTTAATGTATCAATTATTCATTGTACCAATTAAACAATATGTCAATTTAACAATGAATTTTTAAAAATGAGTGTAATAAATATTCATATACTCATTCTTACATGAAACAATTTACACATTGTTACATTAAATTCATTTGCACATTAATTATCCGATACGTCTAATATCCGCACCTAAATTGCGTAAACGTAAGTCGATATCTTGGTATCCGCGATCAATTTGCTCAATGTTTTCAATGATACTTTTTCCTTTCGCAGATAAAGCAGCAATTAACAAGGATACACCCGCACGAATATCTGGGGAAGACATCGTTATTCCTTTTAGTGTGTGTTGATTATTTAAACCAATAACAGTTGCTCTATGTGGGTCACAAAGAATAATTTGCGCTCCCATATCTATTAATTTATCGACAAAAAACAAGCGAGATTCAAACATTTTTTGGTGAATCAAAACACTTCCTTTAGCTTGTGTTGCTACAACTAATACTATGGAAAGTAAATCAGGTGTAAATCCTGGCCATGGTGCATCTGCTATTGTTAAAATAGAACCATCAATAAATGTATCTATTTCATAATGGTCTTGAGCAGGAATAAATATATCGTCACCTCGTCTTTCTAAATGAATTCCTAATTTTCTAAAAACATTTGGGATAACACCTAGGTCATCGTAACTTACATCTTTAATCGTAATTTCAGATTTAGTCATTGCAGCTAGACCAATGAAACTTCCGATTTCAATCATGTCAGGCAAAATGCGGTGAAAACAACCGTTTAACGATGTAACACCATCAATATGTAACATATTTGAACCAATACCGGTAATTTTAGCTCCCATATTATTCAACATTTTACATAATTGTTGTAAATATGGTTCGCAAGCGGCATTATAGATAGTTGTTTTCCCTTCTGCAAGAACCGCAGCCATTAATACATTTGCAGTACCAGTTACAGAAGCTTCGTCCAAATGGATGTATGTTCCAGTTAATTTATCTGCTTCGATTGAGTAAAAGTGTTCATTTAAATCGTAATTGAATTTCGCGCCTAACATCGTGAATCCTTCGAAGTGTGTGTCCAATCTTCTGCGACCAATTTTATCACCTCCCGGTTTTGGAATAAATCCTTTTCCGAAACGTGCTAATAGCGGTCCAACAATCATAATCGATCCTCTTAAAGCAGCTGCACGTTTTTTGAAGTCAGCAGTTTCTAAGAATGGTAAGTCAATCTCTTTTGCTTGAAAAATATATGTTCCCTTTTCTACCTTTTCGATTTTTACTCCCATTACTTGAAGTAAGTCGATTAGTTTGTTGACATCGATGATATCAGGAATGTTAGATATTGTAACTTTTTCAGGTGTAAGTAAAACTGCACACAAGATTTGTAGTGCTTCGTTTTTTGCTCCTTGTGGAGTTAATTCACCTTTTAGTTGTTTTCCACCATGAATTTCGAAAGATGCCATGACTTAATATTTTTTCTTAAACTTAAATTTATTATTCTGGTTGTTTTTAGAAGGCATGTTTTGCTTCTTTCTATTTGGTTGAATCCCCATTGTTTTTAATATCTGATTCGTATGCATCAAAATATCTGGGTTTTCTAAGGTTAATCCACCGTTTGTTATTTCAGTAAGGTGTTGTGCAATCACATTATTTTCAACAGCATCATTATTGTATGCCAAGTATTGTTTTTTCATGAAGTTAGCCATCGTGTTTTTTAAATACGTTTTAGCATCTTCATCTGTTTCCTCCATCGTTTTACTTAAGATCTTCTCGGTGTATTTTCCGTAGTGACCAAAACGAATTTTGGAGGTTGGATATGGAATTTGTTGTGGTTTTTCATACAATATCTCCAAATTAGGTAGTTCATAAGGCGAATCTACATCTAATTGAAATTTAGACATAATAAAAAGATGCGTCCACAATTTATGTCTGTAATCATCTACATCGCGTAAATGCGGGTTTAATTGCCCCATAACTTCAATGATTGCTCTTGCTGCGCTGTTGCGTTCTTCTTTGTTTTCGATTTCCATCGCGTGGGAAATCATGTTTTGTACGTTTCTTCCGTATTCGGGAAGTAACATCTGAGAACGTTGTGTATTATATTCCATAGTGCTTATTGTAAGTCAAATTTAGGAAGAAAGTTTTAGTCTTACGGCTTTATTCTAAAAAGTATATTAACAATTGAGATTTTATTGCTGTAATTTAACATAAAGTACATTGGAACACTTAGGGCAGATTAAACACAAAGTACACTAAGGCACGAAGTTTTACAAAGATTTTCGCATAGGATAAAGATAACTGTGACAAGTTTGTCTCTATTATTGAGTACGCAGAGATTTCTGCTTTTAGCAGAAAAAAATGGTTTATTGTTTTTGACATAGTCAAAAATAAATCTCTGCGACTTCGAAAATGTTAATGTGTCAAAAATCTCAATTTTTCTCTGCGCTAAAAAAAAGTTGTCTTAATAATACAAAATTGATCAGTCAAAGTTTGAAATGAAGTCATTGAAAAATAATATTCAAGGAACTTTTCTAATTAGAATCTTTTAGAAAATACACGATTGAATTATTCACAAGATGAATAAAAAAGATTGGCCAGAAGTAATTCTTCTCTTTTTCTGAATAATACATGGTAAGAGAAATTAGAATTATTCCTGTAAAGCTCATTGCAATTTGATAACCTAGTGTATAACTATGAGCGAGACCAAATATTATTCCTGTAATAGCACAAAATAAGATTTCCAACTTTTTTGTTGTTTTAAAATAGTTGTATAGCAATGTTGGTAACCATTGGAAAATAGCAGTTTCAATCAATGGCACTAGAATCACAAATACAGCAAAGTATAGGTAAATGTTGTTTTGAATTTTTTGGATAATTCCATCTTTAGGATATTCAATTTTTAATCCTATAACTTCTAAAAGAATTAAGTTTAAACTAATGGATAAAAATAAAGTATAAAAAGTAAGTGTGAGCAATTGTAACCAATAGTTCTTCGGCGTAATTCGGTCTATGAGTTGATCGATTTTATTCATATGAATATTTTTAAAAATCCAAAAAAGCAAGGAAGTTATTAATACTATGAATAAAAAAGATTGGCCAAAAGTAATTTTTCTCTTTTTCACCATAATACATAGTGAAAAGAACAAAGTTTAAGCCGAGAATTATTGCTGCTATTTGATAGCCAAATGAGTAATTGTGAGATAAACCAAAAATCAATGCAGTAAATAACCAAAATAACACATCGAATTTGCTGCTTTTCTTAAAATAGTTGTAAAATTTATAAGGTAACCATTGAAAAAATGTAGTTTCAATTAGAGGTCCAATTATAACAAATACAACAAATTGAATTATCCAATATTTTCTTAGAAAAGTAAATAGTTTTGAGTCAGGTAAATCAAAATTCAAATGTAAAACACCTGAAATAAACAAATTGAAACAGACTGAAATAACTAATGAATATAATGTGATTGTTAACAATTGCAACCAATAGTTCTTAGGTGTAATTCGGTCGATGAGTTGATAGATTTTGTTCATATTTATTTTAAGATATCTTACTCCAATTTGGTTTCTCCTTTAAAATCGAAATGATTTTATGACGAATAATTTTATTCTCGGGTAATTCTAAATTAGGGTCTTTCTGTAAAATTTCGCGTGCTTTTTCGCGTGCAGTAACTACCAAATGATTGTCTTTAACCAAATCTGCAATTTTTAAATCGAGTATACCGCTTTGTTGTGTCCCCATAATGTCGCCTGGACCACGTAATTCCAAATCGACTTCTGCAATTTCAAAACCATCTTGCGTACGTACCATCGTAGCCATACGTTTTTTACTTTCTTTGGAAAGTTTGTCCTTGGTCATCAAGATACAATAGGATTTTTCAGAACCTCGGCCAACACGACCACGCAATTGATGTAATTGGGATAAACCAAATCGTTCTGCACTTTCGATGATCATAATGGATGCATTTGGTACATTGACACCTACTTCGATCACGGTAGTCGCGACCATGATTTGTGTATGACCTTCAATGAATTGACGCATTTCAAAATCTTTGGCTTCCGGTTTCATTTGGCCATGAACGATACTTACATGGTATTGTGGTCTTGGAAATGCACGAGTTACGGATTCGTATCCTTCCATTAAATTATGGTAATCCAAGGATTCTGATTCGTTGATCAAAGGGAAAACAATATACACTTGTCTGCCTTTCGCGATTTCGTTCCGCATAAATCCAAAAATCCGAGAACGATCCCCTTCAAAACGGTGTTCGGTAGTAATTGGTTTCCTACCAGGCGGTAATTCGTCTATCACCGAAACATCCAAATCTCCATAAACCGTCATTGCCAAGGTTCGAGGAATCGGTGTTGCTGTCATCACTAAAATATGTGGAGGCGTTTCACTTTTCCCCCATAAACGGGAGCGTTGTGCTACCCCAAAACGATGTTGTTCATCAATAACCACCAATCCAAGTTTGGTGAATTTGACATTATCTTCTAATAAAGCATGTGTTCCAACCAAGATGTGCGCTTCACCGGTTTCTAATTCTTGATGAATCACTTTACGGGCTGATTTCTTGACTGAACCTGTCAGTTTTTGAACCTTGATAGGTAGGTTTTTTACTAAGTCAGAAATCGTTTCAAAATGTTGTTGCGCTAAAATTTCAGTTGGCGCCATGATTGCTGCTTGGTAACCATTTCCAACCGCCATGAGCATACATAATAAAGCGACCAAGGTTTTGCCAGAACCAACATCTCCTTGTAGTAAGCGATTCATGTGGTGACCACTTTTGATATCGTGACGAATTTCACGAATCACTCTTTTTTGCGCATTTGTTAAAGGAAAGGGGAGGTGATGCTCATAGAAATCCATGAATATACTTCCGACTTCAGCAAAAACATTTCCTTTGTTTTTTTGTAACGCAATTTGTTTACGGAGTAATAATTCAAGTTGTAAAAAGAATAATTCCTCAAATTTTAGTCTATATTTTGCTGCTTCTGCAAGGTCTAAATTTTGTGGATAATGTATTTGTTTGATAGCTGTTTCTCTTGGAAGTAGGTGCAGTTCTTTAATAATTTCAGGAGAAATATTCTCTGGAATGTGATTATTCAGTTGTATGACCAATGCGCTTGTAAGTTTTTCAATTCCTTTAGAATGTAAACCTTTTGAGGCTAATTTTTCGGTAGAAGAATAGATTGCTTTTAGTCCTTTTCTTGGGTCTGCTTGTTGGATTGGAATGATTTCTGGATGAGGTATACTATAATTGTTGCCAAATATTTTCGGTTTCCCATACACTTGGTAAACAGCATTTAGTATAAGTGTTGGTTTTACCCATTTAATACCCTGAAACCATACCAAATCAATAATACCGGTATTGTCCTCAAATTTTACATTCAGACGACGTTGTTTACCTAGTCCAACTTCTTCGATTCGAATGATTTTTCCAGTTAGTTGAACAAACCCTTCGGATTGAGGTAATTCAGAAACTTTGTTGTAATAGGAGCGATCCACATACCGAAAAGGATAGTAATCCAATAAATCGCCAAAAGTTTTGATGTTAATTTCTTTGCGTAGGATTTCTGCACGTTGTGGACCAACACCTTTGAGGAATTCAATGGGAGTTTGCAGAAATTCAGACATAGTATTTATTTTCTTGTTAACACAAAAGACTCAAAGATAATGCACAAAGGGCACAATTTTTCAGATTTGAATTTAACTTTATGAGCAAAGCGACTTTATGAACGAAGCAAGTTATTTATTTAAACTTTGTATACTAAGTGACCCTTTTTCTTTGTGTTAAATCACTTCAAGCATTTAAAATAATCAAAAGGCTCTAAGCATTCTAAACATTGGTAATGTGCCTTACAAGCAGTACTGCCAAATTGACTAATCATTTTAGTATGACTGCTAGTACATTTCGGACAAGGAACAACAGTCGGTTTTGCGAAAAGTACACTTTTATCTACTTCATGTTCTGGTGGTGCAATCCCGTATTCGCGTAATTTATTTCTTCCATTCTCACTCATCCAGTCCGTAGTCCAAGCTGGTGACAGTGTCATCTCAACTTTTGTATGGATACTAGGAGTAAGTAATTTAAGGATATCGTCCTGAATTACATTCATTGCAGGACATCCACTGTAAGTTGGTGTAATTGTAATTACACAATTTCCTTCTAATAAAGTTACATTTCGAACAACACCTAGGTCAACAATACTCAACACAGGAATCTCTGGATCAGAGATTTGTTCTAATTGCTCCCAAATATATTTTTCTGTTACCATTCCATATTTGGGTAAGCACGTTGCATATATTGCATTTCTGATAATAGATACCCAAAATGTTCAGTATGAATTCCTTTTCTGCCTCCAGCATGTTGCCAAGAATTGGAAGGGATAGTCAATGTTGCTTCTGTTAATACGTGCTCGACATGCGAATTCCAAGTTGCTTTAAAATTAGAATTGTCAACCCCTAAACCTAATTCAATCACGTTTTGATCTACTTCGTCTTGGAAGAAAAGTTCATCTGTGAATTTCCAAAGTGTATTTACTGCTTCTTGTACACGACGATGTGATTCTTCAGTACCATCTCCTAAGCGGATAACCCATTCAGAGGAATGTTTTAAATGATATTTGGTTTCTTTTAATGATTTTTCTGCAATCCCAGCCAATCTCTCATCCGAAGAATTACAAAGTGCTTCAAATACCAATTTACGGTAGACATCAAAAAAGAATTGTCGTACAATCGTGTAGCCAAAATCTACATTTGGTTGTTCTACTAAAAGTAAATTTTCATATTCTTTTTCTAAACGTAAAAATGCAAGCTGATCTATATTTTTCCCTTGGTTTTCTCTTAAAACTGCAAGTTCATATAGATTGTTTGTTTGACCAATTAAGTCTAATGAGATATTTGTTAACGCAATATCTTCTTCTAAAACTGGTCCATGACCACACCATTCTGATAGACGTTGTCCTAAAATTAAACTATCATCGCCTAAACGAACGATATAACTATAAAATGCTTCTTGAGTTGTCATATTATTACATGTGAGATATTCCATCAGGAACATTATAAAAAGTTGGATGTCTATAAATTTTACTTTCAGATGGTTCGAAAAATTCTGCAGATTCATCAGGATCTGATGCGGTAACTAGTTTAGATTCAATTACCCAAATACTAATTCCTTCACTTCTGCGTGTATAAACATCCCGTGCGTTATCAATTGCCATTTGTGCATCCGCAGCACGAAGACTTCCAACATGTTTGTGACTTAATCCTTGTTTACTTCGAATAAAAATCTCCCAAAGTGGCCATTCTTTTGAACTCATAGTATGTGTATTAATGTGTCAATTCTTTTTTCTTTCTTTTTTCTGCGAATGCATTTGCAGCTTCTCTAACCCAAGCACCATTTTCTTTTGCATTGCGCCGCGCGTCAATACGTTCTTTGTTACATGGTCCGTTTCCTTGTATAACTTGATTGAACTCTTCCCAATTGATAGTTCCAAAATCATAACTACCTCGTGCTTCATTCCATTTCAAATCTTTGTCTGGAATAGTCAGTCCTACCATTTCTGCTTGAGTAACAGTTACATCAATAAATTGTTGGCGAAGTTCATCGTTGGAGGAACGTTTGATTTTCCATTTTATGGATTGTGCTGAGTTAGGTGAGTTGTCATCGTTTGGTCCAAACATCATCAACGCAGGCCACCAAAAACGATTCAAAGAATCTTGCGCCATTTGTTTTTGCTCGGCTGTTCCGTTTGCTAACAAACTTACAATTTCGAAACCTTGACGTTGGTGAAACGATTCTTCCTTACAAACACGAACCATCGCACGTGCATAAGGTCCATAGGAACAACGACATAATGGCACTTGATTCATGATTGCGGCACCATCAACTAACCACCCGATAGTTCCCATATCTGCCCATGTCAATGTTGGGTAGTTAAAAATAGAGGAATATTTCGCTTTGCCACTATGTAAATCATCGATACTTTTTTCTCTATCTAATCCCAAAGTTTCCGCTGCAGAATATAGGTATAAACCATGTCCAGCCTCATCTTGTACTTTTGCAAGTAAGACCGCTTTACGTTTTAAACTTGGAGCTCTTGTAATCCAATTTCCTTCAGGTAACATTCCTACAATTTCAGAATGTGCATGTTGGGAGATTTGGCGCATCAATGTTTTGCGATATCCCTCAGGCATCCAATCGTTTGGTTCTATTTTGATATCAGCATCGATTTTTGCTTGAAATTCTCTTTCTAATTCCTCAATATTTTTAGTGCTCATATGGAAAGTTTTATAAACAAATTTACATAAAATCGAACTAAAATAAAATCTAAATGCTAGAATAAATTAAAATAATCACCATTCCTGTACTTGTGTGCAAAGTGTGGATATTTATTTTAACATTATACTTAACTTTTTAGTAATTTTGGAAACGAAAAAATAGAATATGAAGCCAAGTTTTCATCCATTAATAATTAAAGACATAATTAAAGAAACAAGTGATGCTGTATCTGTCTCATTTGAAGTACCAGTAGAACTTAAATCTTCTTTTTCATACAAGTCAGGACAATATTTAACACTCAAAGCTATCATAAATGGTGAGGATGTTAGACGTTCTTACTCCTTGTGTTCAGCACCCCATGAAGATAGTTGGAAGGTGGCAATTAAAGCAATAGATGCCGGTAAATTTTCCAATTTTGCAAATAACGTACTGAAAAAAGGAGATTTGCTAGAGGTGATGAATCCGATGGGTAGTTTTGTTTTACCACAAGAAATTGAAAATAAGAATTTTGTTTTTTTTGCGGTTGGTAGTGGTGTGACACCTGTTTTATCCATGATTAAATCTGTTCTTGCAGAATCAATAGATGCTACGATTACTTTCTTTTATGGAAATAAAGGGTTTGCTTCAATTATATTTAGAGAAGAAATTGAAGCATTAAAAAATAAATACATGAATCGTCTTCGTTTGATTCATGTATTATCACGAGAAAGTTTAGGAAATGCGATTCAAAAGGGTAGGATAGATGGTCAAAAATGTAACGATCTGATAAATGCTTTTGTTCCGGTAGAAACAATTGATGATGTGTTTATCTGTGGACCAAAAGAGATGATATTTGCTGTTAGAGATTCTTTTGTTGCTAAGGGATTAAATGAGAAATCAATTCATTATGAGTTATTTACATCTGGAGATTCTCCTGTTAAACAAGATGTTAGCAAACAAGAAGATACTATTAGTTCATTAGTTACTGTGATTGTAGATGGTGATGTCTTGGAGATTCCTTTGAAGTCTAACGATATCAATATCTTAGATGCTGCATTACAAGCTGGAGCTGACTTGCCATTTGCTTGTAAAGGTGGAGTATGCTGTACTTGTAAGGCAAAAATTGTAGAAGGTACTGCAAAAATGGATGTGAATTATGCATTAGAAGCGGATGAAGTAGAAGCGGGATATATTCTTACCTGTCAATCACATCCAACATCCGAAAAATTAATTGTTTCATTTGACGAATAAATATGGGGTTTTTAGATAAAATTTTCAAGAAAAAAGAAGACGTAAAATCTCCTAAGGGATTTAATAGTTTACGTGTAAAAGATGTAGTTAAGGTAACTGCAGATAGTGTAAAGGTGGTATTTGATATCCCTACGGAATGGAGCAATGAATATGCTTTTATACCAGGGCAGTATGTTACACTTTCTATTGACATCGATGGAAAAGAAGAACGTCGTTCCTATTCTATTTGTAGCGGTCCGCAAGAAGCGTTGGCTGTTGCTATAAAAATAGTTCCGAATGGTAAAGTTTCAACATGGGCTAACCAAAAGCTGAAAGTTGGAGATCTAGTTTTTGTTTCCAAACCAGAGGGTAATTTTAATTGGAATACAAAAGATGCATTTGTTGTTGCTTTTGCTGCAGGAAGTGGTGTTACGCCAATGCTCTCTATTGCAAAACATTTGGAAAATCACATAGGTGATATGCGCCTCTTTTATGGAAACAAAAGTGAATCATCGACTATGTTCCTAAGTGATTTGAATAAATTAAAAAACACAAAAACGCATTTGTTCTTATCACAAGAAATAAAAGAAGGGACGGTAAATAGTCGTTTACATAAAGATGCAATTAGTGAATTAATTAAATCTGATCTGAATTTGTTGAAGGCAGATGCGTATTTCTTATGTGGACCTGAGGAAATGATTAAAGGTGGATTAGAAACTTTGAAATTATTTGGTGTATCTAAAGAAAAAATTCACTACGAATTATTTACTACACCAGTTTTATTGCTTGAAAAAGAAAAAGAAGTGACGGAGGTTTTTAAAGGAACTAGTCAAGTAACTGTTTTTTTAGATCAAGAAAAAATTGAGTTTACAATGGATGAGAATTCTAATTCTGTTATAGATTCTCTAAACAGAGAAGGGTATGATCCTCCATATTCATGTCGTGGTGGAGTATGTTCTGCTTGTCAAGCAAAAGTTATTGAAGGAAAAGTAACAATGAAAATGAATTATTCATTAACTGAACAAGATCTTGAAAACGGGTATGTTTTGACTTGTCAAGCACAACCTGCTTCTGAAAAAGTTACTATTAGTTATGATGCGTAGCGCTATTGTAGTTGGAGCAAGTAAGGGAATCGGTGCAGAACTTGTCACTTTGTTAGCGCAAAATCCATCGATTCAGGTTTTAGCATTGGCGAGAAATATCCAAAGTGAAAATAAATGGGAAGCACATAAAAATGTGCAAGTACATAATTTTGACTTGCAATCGGAAAATGCAAAAGTAGAATTACAAAACATTCTATCGACTGTTTCTAGTATAGATTATGTCATAAATAATGCTGGATATCTAGTCAATAAGCCTTTTTTAGAACTTTCTCAGGAAGAAATTGTAGACAGTTATACAGTGAACGTACTTGGTGTTATGTCTGCCTTACAAGTAATTATTCCGAAAATGTTGCCAAACGGAGGACATATAGTAAATATAAGTTCGATGGGTGCTTTCCAAGGAACCGTTAAATTTGCAGGCTTGTCTACCTACTCGTCCTCGAAAGCTGCATTGACTAATTTGACGGAAATGTTAGCGGAAGAATTTAAAGACACGAAATTGAAATTTAATTGTTTGTGTTTAGGTGCTGTACAAACAGAAATGTTAGCTAAAGCTTTTCCTGGGTATCTTGCACCAGTAACTGCATCAGAGATGGCGGAATACATTGTTGATTTTACGTTAAATCAATCGAAATGGATGAATGGAAAAATCATACCTGTTTCTTTGTCAACTCCTTGATGTTTTTTTAATTGTCTAATATGAAATCTATCAGATACATGTTAACTTTCAACAATCTAGATTATCTTTGTGTTTAATTTTTGGTCTTTTTTAAGTGTTTAAAATGAAAATAGCTCTCAATTACGTAATTGCTTTTAGTTTGGTGTTGTTTTTTGCTAGTTGCGCAAAATCCAAACATAAAATAGGAAGTATGTATAAAGGTGGATATATATTTAAAATAAATATGTTTGGACATGGATTATGTGCTGCACCGAAAGATTTGAAACCGCAAGAATGGGGGTGTTATGGCACACTTATAAATGGTGCAAATGGCAAAGAAATAGGAACTGGTAAACAAAATACGAAGGATATTATTGACGGATGTGTTTCTTATTATCCTATTGCTGCCAGATCATGTGATGATTTAGTAGTTGATTCCTATGATGATTGGTTTCTTCCATCCCTAGAAGAATTATTATTGATGCATCGCGAATTGTATGCGCAATCGATTGGTGACTTTACGCCTAACGAATATTGGAGTTCTTCGCAAAATTTTTCTTTAGGTGCTTGGAAAGTAAATTTTGCCACTGGTGAAAAAGGAAATGATTCTAATAAATCCAATAAAGGTCTCAGAGTTAGAGCAATTAGATCATTTTAGCATATGAAAGCACTTTATTTTAAAGAAATTCGTAGTTTCTTGAGTTCGGTAATCGGATACGTATTTATCCTAATTTTTTTGATTACTTCGGGATTATTTCATTGGATTATTTCGTATGAAACCAATTTGTTAGAAGGTGCTGAATCAGATTTAATTCCTTTTTTTAATTTATCTCCTACCATATTTCTTATTCTTATTCCGGCAATTACGATGCGCTCCATTGCAGAAGAAAGAAAAAATGGTACGATAGAATTACTTTTTACGAGACCAATTTCAGATTTAAATGTATTACTAGCAAAGTATTTTGCTGGAGTTACGCTTGTCGCAATTGCATTAATTCCAACGGTAGTATTTTATATTTCTATGCATTTTTTAGGAAACCCAATTGGTGTTATCGATGATGGTGCAACAATAACTTCCTATTTGGGTTTGTTGTTACTTGGTGCATCTTTTGTAGCGATCGGAATTTTTTCATCCTCATTAACAAGTAGCCAAATAGTTGCCTTTATTCTTTCCATGTTTCTATGTTGGGTTTTCTATAATGGATTAACTCTATTGGGGTCGTTTAATTTAATGGGTGATTTTGATTTTGTAATTAAATATTTTGGTATGAGTTATCATTACGATGCGATACAACGTGGAGTAATTGATTCAAGTGATATTATTTATTTTCTAAGCTTGATCTTTTTGTTTATTGCAGGTTCATTGACAATTATTAAATCATTAAAAAAATAAGCGAAATGTCTGAAAAAAAAGCCAAAAGTTTTGTTTATAATTGGACTTTCCTAATAATTATTGTTGTCGCAATAGTTCTAGTTAATATTATTGCAGGAATTGTATATTTCCGTTATGATGCTACGGAGGATAAAAGATATTCTCTCTCCAATGGTACAATCGAATACCTATCCAACGAAAAGAATTTCTCCGATCGATTACTACTTAAAATTTACCTAGATGGTAATTTGCCAGCGGAAATTAAACGTTATAAGAATGCAATTGAAGATAAATTAAAAGAGTTTAAACAATATGCTGGAAATCGTTTGGAATATGAGTTCATAGATCCAATGGAAGGTACAGAAGAAGATCGACGTGGACTCTACGAAATTTTATATAATCGAGGAAAAGGTATTATGCCTATGGAATTGATGTATATGAAGGATGGTACAAACAATCAAATGTTACTTTGGCCAGGTGCTGAAATTGAATATGGTGGAAGTACCGTTAGTCATATGCAGCTTATGCCAGGTACTCCTCAAGGACAATATTATACACTAAATCCGAAACTTGAATCTCAAATTCAAAATTCGATTAACAATTTAGAATATATGCTAGTAAGCTCGATTCGTCGCGCTACACAAACAGAAAAACCTCGCTTGGCTTTCTTACAAGGACATGGTGAATTATCTTACCCTCAGACACAACGAATACGAAATTTAGTTTCACCTTACTACACGGTAGAAGATATTTCGTTAAATGACTCCATAGATGCACTTAAAGGTGTGGACGGTTTAATAATTGCGCGACCAACACAACCTTTTTCGGAAAAAGATAAATATATTATCGATCAATTTTTAATGAATGGTGGTCGATTAATGTGTTTTATTGACAAATTGTTTGTACCCGAAGATTCATTAAATAGAAATGGATACACACATACGATGCGACATACTCTAGAATTAGATAGAATGTTGTTTGATTATGGGATAAAAATTAATGATAATTTAGTATTTGATAAAGAATGCGCACCCAAGCATATTCCAGCTGCTAAACAACAATTAATTCCGTGGTTTTTTGCAATTCGTACTTCATCAACAGCACATCCTATTTCTAGAAATATAGAACCAGTATTGTTAAAATATGCATCTCAAATTCAATTTGTTGGCAATGGAAAATCGGTTAAGAGTCCAATCTTAACTACTTCATCAAATGCTCTTATGACAGGTTTAGCTCCAATTATCAGTATCGTTATGCATAAAGATGCGTGGAATAACCCACAATTTGTTGCTGACCCTACGGATGAGGTAAATAAAATTTGTTTAGGCGGGTTAGTGGAGGGTTATTTTGATTCGCATTTTAAAAACAGAATTATTGGTGCATTTGCGAATAATCCAGAATCAGGATTTAAAGAGAAAAGCGCAAAAGAAGGAAAAGTTTTGGTTGTAGCTAATGGACGTTTTATTGAAAATAAATACGATTCTATGCCAAATAAATCTGGTGGATACTTGTATAAAGCACGTTCTTTTAATGAATTGAAAATGGATGAAACCATGGCTAGTCTTAATATGCAACCTTTAATATATGGAAACCAAGAGTTCTTTCAAAATCTAGTTGATTATATGATGGGGGATAATTCCGTTTTAGATTTGAGAAGTAAACAAATTGATATACATGCGATTGATAAGGAAAAAGTAAAGTTGGATGCAGGTTATTATAAATTTGTGAATATGTTTCTTCCGAGCTTAATAGTACTAACTTTTGCGACCTTGATTTATTTTGTCCGCAAACGAAAATATATAAAAAATGAGAAATAAAAATATTGGTTTAGTTATTGGTTTAGTAGTTATTGGTATACTCGGTTTTTTTGCAACCAACCTAGTAAGGAATAGAGGTAAATCAGATACTGAATTATTAGAATTTTCTATAAAAGACACCACATCCATCAATAAAATTAAGATTACGGAACCAAATGGTATGCAAATTACGTTGGTTAAAAATGATAACCAGTGGACGGATGAAGAAGGAAATTGTGTTACACAAGAACCTATAGTTATCATGATGGAAACCTTTAAAAATATTCAGTTTAAAGGATATGTTCCTGAAAAATCAAGACAAAATATTGTCAAATTAATGATGGCATCTCATACCAAGGTTGAAATTTTTCAAAATGGAGAATGGTCTAAATCATGGTATGTTGGATTTTCTACGCAAGATCATTATGGTACCTACATGTTACTTGAAACACCAGATGAAAAAAGTGACCTTCCTGTTATCATGAAAGTTAAAGGCTTAGAAGGAATTATCGATCCTCGTTTTTTTGCGGATAAACGTAAATGGAAATGCACAAATATTTTTTCTATTGGTCTAGATGATATTGCTGAAGTTGCGGTTAAATTTTATGATGTACCTACTAGAAGTTTTTCAGTAGCAAAAAATAAAGCACATTATTTGGTCAAACAAAATGGAAAACGTTTGCAAACACTAGATACTTCTATGGCAATACAATATTTGTCTAATTACAAAAAAGTACATTTTGAATTAGCTAATTTTGAATTGAATAATAAGCAGGTAGATAGTTTAAAACGTACGAAACCATTTGGCAAAATAAACGTGAAGGAAGTAAACGGGAAAAGTACACAAATAAAGATGTATCGTATGCCTGCATTAGAAAAATCTATGAATGATTTCGGGGATTCAGTTTCTTACAATCCAAATAGATTTTGGTGTGAGTTACCTTCCGGAGAGTTAGTTAAATGTCAATATTTTGTTTTCAATCCATTGATAATGGGTCATATTTATTTTGCTACCAAACCGGAATAGGATTAAAAAACTTAATGTATCTTTGTTCACATAAAATAATATTACTATGAATTTTGTTGTATCGAGTAACGTACTTTTAAAACATTTACAAAGCATCAGTGGTGTATTAACTACCAATAATTCGTTGCCAATTTTAGATAATTTTTTATTCGAAATTCAAGATAATCAATTAGTGGTTTCTGCTTCCGATGTGGAAACAACCATGAAAACTACCTTGGAAGTACAAGCTACTGATTCTGGTAAAATTTGTATTCCAGCTAAAATTTTGTTAGATATACTTAAAAATCTTCCAGACCAACCTTGTACCTTTCTAGTGGATAACACCAATTTTGGGATTGAAATATCCTATGACAATGGTAAATCTAAAATGGTTGGTTATAATGGAGAAGATTATCCAATATCCCCAATGATGGAGCGTGGAAGCCAAGTGAAATTATCTGCAGAAATTATTTCTAAAGCAATAAACAAAACAATTTTTGCGACAGGTAATGATGAACTAAGACCGGTTATGAGTGGTGTGTATTGCCAATTTTCTCCGGCGGAGATTTTATTTGTCGCAACGGATGCACATAAATTAGTGAGATATAAACGTACGGATATTGTAACTACTTCAAGTGCAGCTTTTATTTTACCTAAAAAACCCTTAAATCTGTTAAAAGCAAATGTAGGGAATGAAGGAGAAGTATTAGTAGAATTTAATGATTCAAATGCCGTATTTACTTTTGGAGATATTATTTTAATGTGTCGTTTAGTAGATGGGAAATACCCAAATTATGAAGCGGTTATTCCGAAAGAAAATCCTAATGTATTAACTGTAGATAGAGCACAATTTTTAAGTTCTATCAAGCGTGTGTCTATTTTTGCAAACAAATCAACACATCAAATAAAATTACATATCGCAGGTTCGGAATTATCTATCTCTGCAGAAGATTTAGATTTTAACAATGAATCTAAAGAACGTTTAACTTGTTCTTTTGATGGGGATGATATGGAAATTGGATTTAATGCACGTTTTTTAATGGAAATGCTTTCTAACATGGAGTCAGCTGAAATTAAAATCCAAATGAGCGTTCCGAGTAGGGCAGGTTTACTTGTTCCTGCAAACAAGGATAATGAAAATGAAGATATACTTATGCTGGTAATGCCGGTAATGTTAAATAGATAATAATTTTAGCCATCGAAAGATGGCTTTTTTAATGATATAAAGATGAATACAATTCACATCACACATACTAGTATTGGTAAAGCGATCGAAATAGTGGATAATCTAGATGATGATGCATTAGATGCTATTGCGGAAAAATATGCAGAAGAACAACCCGTGTTAATCGGATATGCCTTGTCAGCTGCACAAGAATATGAAAATGAACAATTACAAGGATTAGTAATATATTATTTCTGTTTATTATCTGAAGCGTTTGCGCAACAAGGGGTAAAATGTCGTCAAATTGAAGAAGAAGATTTAGATGCGTTTGAAGGACCTTTTCACGAAATGTTAGATCAATTCTTCGAAGAAGATGATGAAGCTATTCTAGAAGATTTCTGTGACCAACCAGATTTAAATCAATTTATTGCTATTGAAATTAGCGAAGAGGATGAAGATGGAACTTCTTTAGATGATGATACTGCAACACAATTATTTATTGTTGCGACAGCATTAATTACCTTGTTGTCTAGAGCAATCGTTGCAGAATGATTTCGCCAGCGAATATTGTTGCACAGATGTTAGTGTGCGACGATTTTAGCGCTTGGTTAGGAATTAAAATTCAAAAGGTAATTCAAGGCGAAGTAGTTGTCAGTCTGGTAGTGAAAGAAATTCATACGAATGGATTTAAAATTGCACACGGAGGCATATGCTATTCATTAGCAGATTCATGTCTTGCTTTTGTGGCTAATTCCTATGGTTATAAGGCGGTAAGTGTGGAAACAAGTATATCTCATGTTGCCAAAGTTTACCCAGGGGATAATTTAATAGCTAGCTCTAAGTTAGTGTACAAAGGAAATTCTTCCGCTGTATTTATCGTTGAAATTATAAATCAAGAAAAAATTCTTGTAGCCCATTTTAAAGGAACGGTTAGAATATCCAAAGAATTGTGGTAGACTTTAAATATTATTTCTATATTTAAATATTGTGTTGAACACGTTTTGTAAAATCTGTTTTAACACTATTAATATTGAAATTGTAGAAAAATGAATAGAAATATTAGAAAAGTTGCCATCCTTGGTTCTGGTGTAATGGGATCACGAATTGCATGTCATTTTGCAAATATTGGTTGTGAAGTTGTTTTGTTAGATATTCAACCAAAAGAGTTAAATGATAAAGAATTAGCTGTAGGATTGACTTCCGATTCACCGATCTTTAAAAATAGAATCGTAAACGATGCACTTCAATTTGCTTTAAAAACAAATCCTTCTCCAATTTATTCAAAGCGTTTTATTTCAAGGATAATTACAGGGAATTTCACAGACAATATGTCATTGATTTCAGATTGTGATTGGATAATTGAAGTTGTTATTGAACGTTTAGATATTAAAAAACAAATATTTGAACAAGTAGAAAAATATAGAAAACCGGGAACAATCATTTCTTCCAATACTTCAGGAATTCCTATTCACTTAATGTTGGAAGGTAGAACAGAAGATTTTCAACAACACTTTTGTGGGACACATTTTTTTAATCCACCTAGGTATTTACAATTACTGGAAATAATTCCAACTGCTCAAACAAAAAGTGAAATCATCGCGTTTTTAATGGATTTTGGAAGTCGATTCCTTGGTAAAAAGACAGTGTTGTGTAAAGATACTCCTGCATTTATTGCCAATAGAGTCGGAGTTTATTCGATTATGTCATTGTTTCATCTTGTCGGTGAAATGGATTTAACCGTGGAAGAGGTAGATAAATTGACTGGTCCAGTACTAGGTCGACCTAAATCTGCTACTTTCCGAACATGTGATGTTGTTGGATTAGATACTTTAGTTCATGTTGCGAATGGTTTGAGAGAAAATTGTTTGCTGGACGAAGAAAATAAAATATTTGAACTGCCTAAATATGTTTCAACAATGGTTGAAAATAATTGGTTAGGGGCTAAGTCAAAACAAGGATTCTATAAAAAAGGAACGAATGAAGAAGGTAAAAGCGAAATTTTCACGCTAGACCTAAATTCCATGGAATATCGTTCTGCTATAAAAGCTAAATTCAGTGCATTAGAAGCTGTAAAATCCATCGATGATTTACGAAAAAGAACAAAAATTCTATTTGAATCAAAAGACAAAGCTGGTGAATTTTACCGAAAATTATTTGGCGGTTTGTTTGCTTATGTTTCTAATCGTATCCCCGAAATTTCCGATCAATTGTATAAAATTGACGATGCGTTAAAGGCTGGATTCGGTTGGGAATTAGGTCCTTTTGAAACTTGGGATGCAATTGGTGTAGAAGCAGGTTTGAAATTGATTGAAGATGCTGGTTGTAAAGTAGCTCCATGGGTAGTAGATTTTGTGAAAACAGGTCAAAAAACATTTTACACCCAATGTGAAGGAAAAAAATATTTTTACAATCAGATAGATAAAGAAAATCAAATTATACCTGGCACAGAAGATTTGATCATTCTAGATTCTTTAAGAGATTCACATACGGTATGGAAAAATTCGGATGTCTCAATTATAGATATCGGTGAAGGTATCTTAAATGTGGAGTTCCATACAAAAATGAATACGATTGGAGGTGGAGTAGTGCAAGGACTTCATAAGGCAATTGATTTAGCAGAGAAAGAATACCGTGGTTTGGTTATTTATAATAATGGCCAAAATTTTTCTGCAGGTGCAAATGTCGGAATGATTTTTATGATGGCAATCGAGCAAGAATACGATGAGTTAAATTTTGCAATAAAAGCTTTTCAAGATGTGATGATGCGTATACGTTATTGTAATGTTCCTGTGATTGTTGCGCCCCATAATATGGCGTTAGGCGGAAGTTGTGAAATGTCCATGCATGCAGATAAAGTAGTTGCGCATGCGGAACTATACATGGGGTTAGTAGAATTTGGTGTTGGTTTAATTCCTGGCGGCGGCGGTACGAAAGAGTTTGCTAAGCGACTTTCCGATGATTTAAAAGATGGTGATATTAAAATCAACAGATTTAGAGATAAATTTCTTACGATTGGACAAGCAAAAGTTTCTACATCAGCACATGAAGCTTTTGATCTTGGATATCTACGTGTTGGAATAGATGAAGTGGTTGTTAGTAGAGATCATCAGTTGTTACGTGCTAAACATGCGTGTTTAGAATTGGCGGATGCTGGTTATATTGCACCAAAAAGAGCAAAAAATATAACCGTGCTCGGAAAAGAAGCCTTAGGTATTGTCTATGTTGGAGCGCATTCTATGTTATCTGGAAATTATATGTCTAAACATGATCAAGTGATTTCCGAAAAAATTGGGTATGTATTAGCAGGTGGTGATTTGTCTGAAAACACATTAGTTTCCGAACAATATGTGTTGGATTTGGAAAGAAAAGCATTTCTCCAACTTTGTATGGAAAAGAAAACATTAGAACGCTTGCAAAGCATATTGAAACAGGGGAAAATTTTGAGAAATTAGACCTAAGACTTGAGATGAAGCATAATTTTAAAGAATTGTTAGTTTGGAAAAAATCGATTGAATTGGTGAAATCAATTTATCAGATAACCTCAATTTTGCCTTCGGATGAACGATTTGGGTTGATTAGTCAGATGAATAGGTTTAGCGTTTCAGTTCCCTCAAATATAGCTGAGGGATCAGGTAGAACATCAGATAAAGAGTTTCTTCATTTTTTAAACATTGCAATTGCTTCATCCTATGAATTAGAAACGCAATTAATTATTACAAATGAGTTGTTTCATGTTGATATTGAATCTGTAGTAAAGCAAATTTCAGAAGTTCAAAAAATGATTTTAGGTCTTAAAAAAAATTTAGAAAATAAATAATAATTGTAAAACAAATAGTATTCTAGTCTGAAGTCTAATGTCTGAAGTCTATAGTCTTAAAATAATAAAATAATGAGTCAAAACGCATACATAGTAGCAGGGTATAGAACTGCAATTGGAAAAGCTGGAAAAGGTGGTTTTCGCTTTTCTAGACCGGATGAATTAGGTGCGGAAGTTATTCGTCATTTGATGAGTCAGTTTCCACAATTAGATCCAGACAGAGTAGATGATGTAATTGTTGGTAATGCAACTCCAGAAGCGGAGCAAGGCTTAAATATGGGTAGAATGATTTCTTTAATGGGTTTTGATTCTGTGAAAGTACCAGGTATTACGGTAAATAGATATTGTTCTTCAGGCTTAGAAACAATTGCGATGGCAAGGGCAAAAATCGAAGCAGGAATGGCTGACTGTATCATCGCTGGTGGTGCTGAGTCTATGTCGATTATGGCGATGGGTGGCTGGAGAATTGTTCCTGGTTCTAAAGTTGCAAAAGAACATCCAGAATGGTATTGGGGGATGGGATTAACGGCTGAAGCTGTTGCAAATCAATTTAATATTTCCAGAGAAGCGCAAGATGCGTTTGCTGTTCATTCACACGAAAAAGCCTTGAAAGCTATTGCGGAAGGAAAGTTTAAAGAAGAAATAGTTCCGATTACTGTGGAACACATTTTTTTGGATAAAAATGAAAAAAGACAAGTGAAATCGTACGTAGTGGATACTGATGAAGGTCCACGTAAAAGTACGGTGGAAGGTTTAGGTGCATTGAAACCTGTTTTTGCAAATGGAGGCTCTATTACAGCGGGTAATTCTTCGCAAACTTCCGACGGCGCTGCATTTGTACTTGTAATGTCTGAACGTATGGTGAAAGAATTGAATATTGAACCTATTGCACGTTTAGCAAGTTATTCGGTTGTTGGTTTAGAACCAAGAATTATGGGAATGGGACCAGTAGGTGCAATTCCAAAAGCAATTGCACAAGCTGGTTTAACCATGAACGATATTAATTTGATTGAATTGAACGAAGCATTTGCCAGCCAATCGTTAGCGGTGATAGATGAATTGAAGTTGAATACAGAAATTGTAAATGTAAATGGAGGTGCCTTAGCGTTAGGACATCCTCTTGGTTGTTCTGGTGCGAAATTAACAGTTCAAATGCTATCGGAACTAAAAAGAAGAAAACAAAAATATGGGATTGTCACCATGTGTGTTGGTACCGGTCAAGGTGCAGCAGGTGTTATTGAGATGTTATAGAGATTGTTATAGTTTAGTTTGTTTTAAGGTTGTTTGCAAAAGCAACCTTTTTTATTTTAAGTAGATTGGTGCTTGTTAATTTATTTTGTGAATAAATATTAAAAATAAAATAGTGATTTTGTAATCATTTTGATGTATTTTTGTTACTAATATTAATTAATAATTATTATATGAAGAGAAAATTACTTTTATCATTTGCAGTCTTTGCTACGGCATTGAGTGTGAATGCGCAAAAAAGAGGGAGCAACTATTCTTTGAATGGTGTTAAATCTCCAAAGCATGTTTCTGTTGTTTCTAATTCATTAGAAACAAATAACGTCCTACAAAATGTTGACTTGAATAAAACATTGGATTTCAAAAGCACTAAGAAAAGAGGAGTGAAAACTGTGCAAGATACTTCTCGTTTTTTTGTATTCAAAAGATCCTATGCGTCTCCTGGAACAAGTAGTACTATATTACAACCATATTATTATCCAAATGCAGGTGATGCTACTAAAGATTCAATTGAGTTGACTTCTTGTTTTCAAATAATTCCTAACTTGAATAAATCAAAAGTTACGTATAAAGGTGTTACCATGCAATTAGTTTCCTTGAATAAAAAGCAAGGATTTGCTAATGTTGACCTTAAAGTTTATGATGACAAGGGAGCAACTATCGCTAAAGCTACACAAAAAGTTTTATATAGTGCATCAGCGTATGGTACATATCACTTCATGTTTGATAAACCATTAACTACAGATGCTAATGTTTTTGTAGCAGTAGAGCCTTCTACAGCGAATGATACTGTAAGAGTACCAACTTCAGGTGCTTACAGAAACTCTGCTATCTCTTGTAATATTTCTGGGAACAAACTAACACTAGTATCACCTGCACCAACTACACCTGCTAATATTGGTACGGGATTTTGGACTGGTCAAGAAATCACAGGCACAGGAATTCCTGCTGGAACTAAAATAGTTGGTATTACTGCTGCTACTTCTTCAACTCCTCTTACATACACTATTTCTTCTACATTATCTGCACCAGTGACTAACTTAGTTGTTACCGGAGTTAATAATACATTTGATGTATTGAAAAATCAAGCTGGTTTAATGTATCTTAAATTTCCAGTTGTAGCAGGAACAAAAAATCCTGATTTTACTAAAGCGCCTGCTGAAGCTCCAGATTTTATCCATTATTTAAATGCAGGTACTACTGCTGCTCCTAATTGGAAAGCCTATGATGCTCACATTACAATGTATCCAATTGTTGAGTATACCTATGATGTAAATCCTGCAGTTGATAACAAATGTTTAGGTAATAATAAAGTAGTTAATGTTACTTATGCAACTACTGATGCATATTCTTCTGTTGCAAAAAATCCAGTTTTAAATCAAATGGCTTTTTGGTCAAGTTTATTAGGTTGGAACAAGAAAACAGGATATTATTATTCTCTTGCTTCTGTAAATGCTAAAAGTGGAGGTCTTTTCAAAGATACTTTAGATCACTCTAATGCTACTTTTGCATACAAATATACTGCTGCTACGGATGCAAATAATGATACATTAGTTGTAACTGATTTTATGTTGCCTTATGGTTTAATTAAAGTTGCATCTATGGTGGTTAACCAAAGTACTTTCTTATTAAGTTCAAAATTAACAGAAGTAACAACAATAACTCCTGTTGCACCAAAGTGTTATTACGATAAAGCGAATGATGCATTAAGTCTTAAAGGATATGCTCCTTACACAGGTCTTCCTAAAGTTGGTGATGCTGCAGGTACATTTAAAGTAACGGATGCTAATGGATGTTCTATAGATATTACAACAACTGCTCCTATTGCTGCTGTACCAGCTAAATTTGATTGGACTTCTGCTCCAACAGTAGAGAACGCTAAATGTTTTGGTGATAAAGCAAAAGTTACGGTTGCTATTACAAAACCAATTTCTGGTGCATATACTGGATTGATACAAGAATTTGCTACTACAGCTTCTGTTCAAACTAAAAACATCGTAGTTGCTGACCCTAATGGATGTCGTGACACTTTGAAAAATGTTTCAATACCAGCAGGACCAGCTAAAGTTGTAGCTACTGCAACTGTAACAGGTGCTAAATGTTTTGGTGAAGAAGCTTCAGTTGAAGTGAAAGCTACTGGTGGTACAGGTGTAATTACTGGTGTTGGAATTAAAAAATTCTCAGCTACTGCTGCTAGTACTCAAAAAATTGAAGTTTTAGATGCTAACAATTGTGTTGCTACAGTGGATGCTGCTATCTTAGCTGCTCCAGCTAAAGTTGTAGCTACTGCAACTGTAACAGATGCTAAATGTTTTGGTGAAGAAGCTTCAGTTGAAGTGAAAGCTACTGGTGGTACAGGTGTAATTACTGGTGTTGGAATTAAAAAATTCTCAGCTACTGCTGCTAGCACTCAAAAAATTGAAGTTTTAGATGCAAACAAATGTGTTGCTACAGTGGATGCTGCTATCAAAGCTGCACCAGTGAAACTTGAAGTAACTACTGCTGCTACAACTGCAACTTCTCCTGCTGCTGCTGATGGTCAAGCTACTGCTACTCCAACAGGAGGAACAGCTCCTTATACTTATGCTTGGGATAATACAGATAAGTCTACTACAGCTGAAATTAAAGTTGTAAAAGGTACTTATAACGTAGTTGTTAAAGATGCTAACAATTGTACTGTGAATGGAAGTGTTAAAGTTTCTTCTCTTTCTGTTGAGTCTTTATCAATTTCTGGTTTATCAATCTATCCTAATCCAGTTGCAAATGAATTAAACGTTAAATTTAACGCTATCTCTGCTGCAACAATTGAATTAGTGAATGTTGCTGGTCAAGTTATTGCTTCTAAAGATGCAAGTGAATTTGCAAATGTAACTTTTGATACTGCTACATTAAATGCAGGTGTTTATTTCGTAAACATCAAAGTTGCTGAAGGTGTATTCACACAAAAAATCATCAAAGAATAATATTCTTTATTTTCAATGAAGGAAAGCCGACGAAAGTCGGCTTTTTTTATTTCCAATAGTTTAAGTTTTCAGGGTATTCTTTTTATCTTTGATAGTTAGAAAAATCTAAAAACTTTTTGTTTGATTACTAGATTCTTGTTTATCATTTTTTGTACTGTGTTTATGTCATGCATAAATGCACAGATTTTGTTTTATGAAAACTTTGAAGGTAGTATTAATAATACAACAAAACTTCCAATAAATTGGCAGGAAAAAGGTAATTCGTTAGATGGGATTTTTTCTGTAGGTGACAGTCTACAAGCAAATTATTTATTGAATCAAACTTCCCTTTGGAAAGTACCTAATCATACAAAATTTGTAATGACCAATGATGTAAGATGTAGCTATGAAAAAGGGATCGGTAATTGTGATAAGTCAAAAGATAGACTTATTCTACCTACCATTAGTACAACAAGTTTTTCAGGCAGTTTAATATTGAGATTTGATGCTTTTTTTACAGGTAAACTAGGCTCTCAAGCATCTGTAGAAGTAAGTCTTGATGGCGGTATTACGTGGAATAAAGAATTTGATTTATTAGTGAATGAATCTAGATGGACTTTAAATTCAGTTAATCTGTCCGAGTATATAGGAGTTTCTAATCTATTAATTTCTTTTTTATATAATGATAATAATTTAGTCAGAGATGGATTAGCTATTGATAATGTGGAGTTGAAAAAACAAACACCCTGGAAAGATGTGAGTCTTGATTATGTGGATGCAGCAAAGTATTCTATTATTCCTTTATCACAGACCGACTCCATACCTTTAAGAATGACATTTCACAATAATGGATCTTTGATTGTTGATTTGGTAGAGTTAAATGTGCAAATAATCGAACAAAATGTAAGTCAAAAAATTGTTTACGCGAGTTCAAAAGTATATAAGAATTTACCGGTGAATGATACAGTATCTTATTTGTTTGGTAAGTTTTTGCCAACTAAAAAAGATACAAAATATATTCTAAAACATTGGTTAAAAACAACTAAGGATACTGTAATCGAAAATGATTCTTTGATTATTCCAGTGTATATTGCTCAAGACTGCTACGCAAGAGACAATGGAGTTGCAACTTCTAGTTTTGATTTAAGTAGTGCTAATACATTGACGATTGGTAATGTATATTCTTTTAAAAATAAAAGTTATATAGATTCAGTATACTTCGAAACTAATTATGCAACAAATGGAACTACGCTTCAGGCTTTTGTTTTTCCGATTTCAGATGGTAAAGTGTCTTTAATAGAAATAGCAAAAAGTGAAGTATTCACATTAAATTCTGGTGCAAATTCAAAGTTTTTGAAACTTAAAAGTAATTTTTCAGACAAAATTCTTTTGGATACAGGAAATTATCTAATTGCTATTCAAAAAACAAATGGTGGCGGTTCGATGGGAATAAAATTATGTGATAATTATTTTCAAAAAAACACTGTTTTTATGCGTATTGGACAAGTGGCATTTCAAACCTTAGATTCCTATTTCTCTGGTGCAAAAAAATCAGTACCTATGATTAGAGCATTTACTTCTCCTTACTGTAAATTGTCAACTAAAATAGATCAAATAAATACAAAATGTCAGTTTTCAACTGGGGAGTTAAAAGCTACTCCTCTTAATGCAAAATTACCCGTAACATATATATGGAGCACGGGTGCAAAAGATTCGGTGATCACAAAATTACCTGTAGGCAAATATGCTATTAGAATTACAGATTATTATAATTGTGTTTTTGATTCTACGAATATTTTATTAAAGCCATTTTCTAAACCAATTATTGAAATTGATAGTTTAAGTCATCCTTTATGTTACAATGAACCAAGTGGTTATATATCAATAACTACGGATAATATAAATAATATTTCAAAAGTTAAATGGAATAATAATGCTACGAATCAATTGTATTTAAAAGGCATAAAATCAGGTGTTTATACTATAAAAGTTGTAGATGGTAATAATTGTGAAGATTCAATTAAGGTAACACTTTCTAATCCAGATTCATTGACTATTGATTATTTAGTGAAAGACGAATCGATTAAATCAAAAGGTATAATTTCTTTACTTATTTCCGGTGGTAACGCTCCTTATTCCTATAATTGGGGAGATACTATTTTTGATAAAAATCGAGTAGAATTAAAAGGAGACTCTACTTATTTCGTTGTAGTAACAGATACAAATGGATGTGAAAAAACGTCAAAAATATATGTTGGAAGCACTGTTGGGATGGAAGAAGCGGATGTAAATACCATAAAACTATATCCTAACCCTGTTGCAGATATGTTGTACGTTGAATCGGAAAATATGGATATAAAAGAAATGAAGGTAGTAGATATGTCAGGTAAATTCTGTGTGCAATCTGATTTTATACAAAATTTAGAGCACA
>CANHRS010000017.1 GCA_947463445.1 Flavobacteriia bacterium
AAACGGTAGGTTATATTGGTAACTTTTGGGCTACTATAGCATTGGTAGAGTTAATGGACATGGCTTTTTCGATTGATAATGTTTTTGCTGCTGTTGCATATACTCCTAATACGATTTTGATTTGTATCGGTGTATTTATTGGAATTCTTGCAATGCGTTTTGTAGCGCAATGGTTTGTCAAACTAATGGAGAAATTTCCTTTCTTGGAAACATCTGCATTCATTGTGATAGCAATTTTAGGTCTTAAGTTATCATTTTCAGTGTACGAACATTTTTTTCCGAAACAAGCACTTTCTGTATTTATGAAAAGTGAAACGGCAGATATGTTTGTATCCTTATTAACGATTGGTATTTTTCTTGGACCAATTCTTTTTGCGTTTCGTAAGAAAAAATAAGGTGCTACAATAAATTTCTACCTACCGATTTTTGTTATATTTTTTTTCAATGTATAGAAGTAGGCAGTCGTCAATACTAAATGTTTAAATTTGTACAAAATATATTTGGATGGAAGATAACGCAAAAAAATCTATAGGAACTAAAAAAGCGAAAATTGAAGCTTTACTTTTAGATGTAAAATCTAGTAATACAACTGCTGTAAAAACCGCTCTAGAAGGACTTAAAATAGTAGGTGAGCCAAGTATATTATACCCAATTATTCTTGAGTTAAACACAAAAAGTCACTCAGAAAAAAATGCTTTAATCCTCGAGTTTTTAGCTTGTTTAAAAGATAGTAAGGCACGATCTGTGATGATTAATTTAATTCAACAAAGTGATTTAAAGGAATACCAACAACTTTTATTATCAACAATTTGGAATTCTCCTTTAGATTATACGGAGTATTTAGAAGTTTTTGTTGACTTAGCTGTGAAAGAGGATTTCATGACTACTTTAGAATGTTTAACAATCATTGAAAATTTAGAAGGTCCTTTTGCTGAAAAATCTGTGATGGAAGCGCAAGTACTATTAGGTGCCTATGCAGAATCTAATCCAGATAAAAATAGTCAAAAAGGGATGCTTATAAGTGAAATAGCTTTGTTAATTAAAGATTTTCAACGTATTGTGGATGCCGATGACGAATACTAGAGTTTGTCTAGTAACAAATCTGTAATCGTTTTTTCTACAACTCTACTAGCTTCAATGTGAGACATATGTCCTGCATTTGGAATCGTGATGAAGGGAATTTGATTTGCTGTTTTGTTTTGCATTTCTTGCTCACTAACAATACCATCTTTTTCACCCTGGATACATACTAGATTTTCTGCTATAGATTTTGCAAAATGAGTTAAATCAGGTCTGTTACGCATAGCCAAACTTGCATAGGTTATTCCTGCTTCGGACAAGTTTTTTGCTTCGGATATCAACGATTCAATTTCAGGTTTGTGCTTGTTTGGTCGAACAAATAGTCCTGGTATAGCTTCTTGGATAAATAAATTTTTATTCTTTTGAATAATTGTAATTACCCTATCTCGATTCTGTTTTTTTTCATTAGAATCTTCCCAAAAATTAGAATTTAATAAAAGTACTTTAGGACTAAAATGTACAATTCTAGCTATTTCTAACGCTACATATCCACCCATGGAATGACCGACTAAATCAAATCTATCAATACCTCTAGAAAGTAAATTGTCATGTATAGTTCTAGCTAAGGATATAATGCTTGGTGTGTCATCTATCAACGTAGAAGAAGTCCCATGTCCCGGTATATCTATGTAAATACATTGAATCATATCCTCAGGAAATTCCAAGTATTTCCACATTGTGGAAGATTCTAAAAAACCATGGAGAAATACTACAGGTTTTCCTGTTCCCTGAATACGAATGTTTAATGCAGACATTTATGCGTTCATTATGTATTCAATTTCTTCCACTTCAATTGGAATATTGGCCATTAGGTTAAATGGACCTCCATTTTCTTGTACAACTAAATCATCTTCAATACGTATACCTATACCTTCTTCAGGTATATAGATACCCGGCTCACACGTAAACACCATTCCTGCTTTGATTGGTTCATGAAATAGTCCAACATCATGCGTATCTAAACCAAGAAAGTGTGAAGTACCATGCATGAAATATTTTTTATAAGCTGGCCACGCTGGATCTTGATTTTTGATGTCAGTTGCATCGATTAATTTTAATTTAATCAATTCACTTTCCATTAATCTTCCAACTTCTTGGTGATAATCAGGGATAATTGTACCAGGTACTAACATTTTTTGCGCTTCTGTTTTTACATGCAATACGGAATTATATATTGCTTTTTGTCGTTCTGTAAATTTTCCATTTACCGGAATACAACGAGTTAAATCGGATGCATAATTAGCATATTCGGCACCTACATCTAATAATAGTAAATCACCAGATTGACATTTTTGATTATTATCAATATAATGAAGAACACACGCATTCTTTCCTGATGCAATTATAGGTGTATAGGCAAAACCTTTTGAACGATTCATTAAAAACTCATGGGCTAACTCAGCCTCAATTTCATACTCCCAAACTCCTGGTTTAATAAACTTTAACAAACGATTGATTCCTTTGTGTGTGATGTCACAAGCTTGTTGCATCAAAACCAATTCTTCTTGCTCTTTGACAGAACGAATTGCGTGTAAAATTGGTGCGCTTTTGTACACAGCATGCGCTGGATAATCATTTTTACATTTTTTTACAAAACGTTCTTCACGTGTTTCAGTATCTTTTCCTGCACGTAAATGTTCATTGGTATTAAAGTATATTCCCTCAGCTTCTGCCATCAATTGATTGAATATTGTATCAAATTGCTGTAGCCAGTATACTGTTTTTACACCGGAAACTGCAAATGCTTGTTCTTTAGATAATTTTGCACCTTCCCAAATGGCTATAGTTTCATTAGTTTCTTTTAAGAATAAAATTTCACGATGATTTTCATTGTTTGCACTAGGAAAAATTACCAAGATAGATTCCTCTTGGTCTACTCCTGATAAGTAGAAGATATCTCGGTGTTGTTGAAAAGGTATTGTACTGTCTGCACTTACTGGGTATATATCGTTTGAATTGAAGATTGCTAAAGATTTCCCCTTGATTTTGGAGCTAAATTTCGCGCGATTCTTAATGAAAAGTTGAGAAGATATTTGATTGTATTTCATAATGTTTTTTTAATTATTACCCAATAACAAAGATACTTTTCTATTCTCTTTTTACAATTCTTTTTGTGCTTTTTTGAATCCTTAAGTAAAACGTAATATATTTACGTAGTACCATAGCTAGCTTTGTTAAAATAAAAATTTATAACCATGATAGCACTATTTGACAAAGTTGAAATACAAAAGATTGAATTTCAAACTAGCTGTAATGAAGTTTCGGTATTGTGTGTTGTTACCAAAGGAAATCTATCTTACACAAACGAAATTATACTAAATTTTTCGGATTTAAATAGATTGATCAATAAAATTCAAAAGATCACTAAAATAGGCGATTTATTTAGCTACTTTAAATCTACAAAACTTGCGGACGGGGATGATTTATATTACCTTGCAAATCAACAAAATGCGGAAATAGAAATTCCACTAGTTGAAATGGAAGATTTTAAACCATTGAGACAAATCAGAGCATAAATAATTCTATTAGTAATATGATTAAAATAACTACGAAATTATGTGTTCTAATTTTGATAGGGTAATTCGTGTGAATTTTGCCTGTAAATAAAACAACTAACCTATTTTTCTTACGTCTTATTTTTATATATTTGAATAATTATATCTCATTTTGAGACCTATATCTAATTTACTATGAAGAAAAACATTTTTTTTTATCTTTTATCTATCTTATTTTTAATTAGTTGTGTTAAGCACGAGATTATACCAGCACCTAAACAAACAGTTGTATTAACTAGTTCTTTTCGAGGTGTAATAGGTGGTACAGATATAAAATGGTTACAAAATGTAGAAGAATATACATGTACACCTTCACAAGATAAATTAATTACCTCTTCTAGTGACAAACAAAACTCTGCGATTTATAAATCTAAAATTGCTTCACCTTCTGCTAAAGGTCAAATTTCAGTAGCTTTAGGAAGTATCTACTGGATAAATAATGCGACCGCAACAAAATTGATGTTCTCTAATTTTTTTGATGCTTTTAAAATAACTCCTCCAAATTACTCAAGTGGCGGTAAAAAAGGTTTTGAAGTTCGTTATATTGATAATCTAGGAACTGAATGGGTTTCTGATTCTGCATCCGTATTTCCACAAAATGTAACTATTACCAATTTGGTGTATGAATCTGATTTAAATACGGATTATTGTAAGTTTTCAGCGACTTTCAATTGCCATCTTTTTCATTTTAATAAGGAAAAAAATAAAAATGACTCATTAGAAGTACAAAATGCAGTATTCAAAGGTTGGTTTACAAGACAGTAATTGTTCTCAGTTTTAACAATGAGTCACACAATTAAAATAGCAATTATTGGTGATTATAACTTTACGTATAACGCTCATCATGCTACTAATTTGGCTCTAGATCATGCATCCTATTTTTTAGAAGTCGAAATCAGTTATTATTGGGTTAAACTAAATGAAGCAAGTCAGCTAACTCCTCATCAATTAAAAGAATATGATGGAATTTGGATAAGTCCAGGTCCCTATAAAAATGAATTCTTTTTGGGAGGTATTATCGAATTTTTATTGCAACAAAATATACCTGTTTTTATAACAGGTGAAGGATATAAAGTTTTACTAGAAGTTTTAGTTGCTAGAAATAATCTTAACGCAAAAGGTGAGAAATTAATTTCAGATAATTTAATTGAGGGCAAAATGTTTGAACAAATTCAAATAATCCCTCATTCTAAAGCCCTTATACACTTATACACTAATCATAATGATGTTGAGTTAACAGCAGCTAGGTATAGTTTATATCCTAAATTGTTGAATTATCTTACAGATGAATTTATTACCATTGAAGCATACAATCAAGTGGAAGAAGTAGAAATTTTTAGTTTAACAAATAAAAACTTCTTTTTAGCTTGTGGGTTTTGTCCACAGATTTCTTCAACAAGAGAAATTCCTCACCCAATTATTTATACATTTATCAAAGCAGCAATAGAAACGCATTCAAAATAATTTGTTGCTACTTTCATGTTGTTCATAATATTCGTCTATCAACAGATTTCTAGATTCTGCTGCTTGTACTGCTAGTATATCACATCGTTCATTTTCAAAATGTCCGTTATGACCTCTAACCCAAATAAATTCTAGGCTAAAGTTCTTCGCTACATGTAAGTACCTTCTCCAAAGATCTTCATTTTTTTTATCTATAAAACCCTTTTTAACCCAGTTTAACACCCATCCCTTTGTAATTGAATCAATAACGTATTTTGAATCAGATGTGACACGAACAGGGTAGGAGGTAGTTTTTAAACTCTCTAAAGCAACAATAACTGCTAATAATTCCATGCGATTATTTGTAGTTAATCGATAGCCTTGGCTTAATTCCTTTATTTTTGTGCCAAATCGTAAATAAACACCATATCCACCATTGCCAGGATTTCCTTTTGCTGCTCCGTCGGTATATATTTCAATAATTTTTTCCAAGTCTTCGTTATTTGGAGTTTTTTTCCAAATATGCTAAATGTTTCTCCATACGCTTCATCATCCATCGTCGAATAATGTACATGAAAAAAGATATGACCGATAATACATAATAAGAATACCACCTATCAAATCCTTCACTAATACCTTTAAACGTGATAATGATTGCTGAAACTATAGATACAATCAGCCATAGATATAACATAAATTTGTTGTATTTATTCATAGTTAATTTATTTTAAATTTACCTTTTGGTCTTATAAATTCATATTGTTTGAAATCCAATGATGTTTTGATGCCATCTCCATAAAACAAACTTCCATCTTCAGAACGAACAATAACATTTTTTGGTGTAAATATAGCTTGCGTATTTTGGTTCCAATGTAACTCTTCTGTTAGCAGTGATTGCTTTTCCTGCATGTTTTTTAAGCAAACAGAATCTTTAAAAAGCATCTCGCCTGTTTCTTGAAATATTTCGCCATATAACGCTGTTAATATCGATTGGACCTTACCCGTTTTAGTATATAGTGTTATTTCTATCCCTTCTCTAAATTTAATTATTGTGCTAGGTTTATGATATGTTTCAGAAAGTTTGGCCTGTAGTGCAATTTTTGCAAATCCACTATCTGTCTGTATTAATTTTATATTCCGTGTACGTTCGTCAGGATCTGTAGGTTTATAACTTACTTTTTGTATTGTTTTTATATCATTTTCGCACGAAATAAATAGTAAACTAACTAAAGAAAATAGGTAAAATAACAAATGTAATTTCATGTGTGGATTAATCTATTTTATTTTTCTTAAACCATCGTTCATAGCTTGCAGGTGTTATGTTTACCCCGAAATTAAATGAAAAATAATTTTCTCTTAGAGTTGTTTCCAAACCATTCCAGCGTTGCCCATATAAAAAACTCAAATTTATAGAGGAGGATGAAAATTGATTAATAATTGGAATTCCTATACCAAAAGTAAGTGCCTTATTGGTTAGCTGAATTTGTTGATCTGACCATGGTAGTGTTTGGTAAACTCCGCCAATTCGGTATTTCATTCGGTGGATTAAATTAATGTTTTTAGAGCGGTCTAAAAAATCAAAATGTGGCGCGAATTGAAAACCTAACCCATATTGAATTGTATTTTTAAATGTTTCATTGGTAAAAGTATTGCTGTAGCTATTCCAATCTGTTAACTTAATGTCTCCAGACAATTGTAATTGAGGTGATTTATTAGAATTATTAATTTCTTTATTTTTTTTTGTGAAATCGTATTTGAATCCGAATGATACGCTAGATGCTGTTTGAAGATTTCCCTTTAAATTGTTGTTTTGTAATGTGTCATTTCCTAATACATTTTTTGTATTAACAGCATATATGAGTGTGTTATTGTAAGTTGATGAAAATGATTGAGATGGTGAGTAAGTTATACCCAAAACTAAATCGTGATCGCTTGCTATTCGGTATAAATAACTCATCCCATAATCTAGATTAAGAGATTTGATTTGAAGTGTCCGATCTCTTATTCCTCCAAATGTAGTACTAGATAATGTGGTTGTAATTTGATTACTGTTTGTTCCAAATATATACCCTAAATTACTTCCTAATGAAAGATGATGCTTATGATGTGTTATTAATTTTATTGCTAAACCAAAATATGCATTCGAAAATCCACCACTTCCTGTATACAAATAATGTAAGGTATCTTTTCCATTGATTTGATGATTTTTAACTTCGTAACCCGTACTAGAATAAGGTTTTAAACCGAAACAAATGCCAAATCGATTACTTACCGCCATTCCTAATGTTAAATAATTTATAGACAAGAAGTTAGATGAGCTTGTTGTTTTACTTTCCTGAAATTTTGAGAAGTTAGAAGCAAGCCCTATAGAAAATATTGGCTGACCTTTTCCTAAAAATGAATAAGAAGAAGGATTTTCAGGATTGAGTTGGGCAGAATCGATTAATGCTGTACTTACATTACCTAAAGCGCCAAATATGGAATGAGTCAAAGGATTAATTTCACCTATACCCCTTGATGAATATGGACTGTTTGTATTCGTTTGACCATTAAGTAATAACGGGGATAGAGCAAGAAGTATTAGTAGTGTTTTAACTAGCATAGGTAGGTATTGAATGGTATAATCCGATTAAAGTTAAGTTTAATTCTACAAATATGCCGTTTTTTGCGTGTATATCAAAACAATGAGCGTCTCCTCCAGTGACATAGATGGATAAGTTTTTATACTGGGATGTATATATCGCGATGAAACTATTGATCTCTGTCTGAATTCCCTGCATAACTCCACTATGTATACATGTTGTGGTTGAATTACCTAGGATTGGTGGGAGACTATATTCTTGAACAAGTGGCAGTGCTCCTGTATATGTTTGGAGAGATTTGTAACGTAAATTAATACCTGGAGATATAGAACCTCCTAAATAGCAATTATTTTCATCAATAAGGTCAAACTTAATACATGTACCAATATCAATTATCAAGTTTGCTGTATTTGATAAATAAGATGCGCCAATAATGTTTGCAAGTCGATCACTCCCTAAAGTTTCTGGTGTGGCATAGCGATGTTTAATAGGTAAAACTCCTGAGTTTTTAAAATGAATTGAATTAGGCATCATTTGTAAAAGCCAATTTGTTTCTTTTTCCGAACGAACTGATGATAAAATGGATTGATCAAATTGATATTCCATTAAAAAAGATTTTAATGCTTTCCAATCTTTGTTTCCAAAATAAAAAACTTCTTTCAAATTTGAGTCAGCAAATACCCCCGCCTTTATTCGTGTATTCCCTGCGTCAATTACTAAAGTTGTTTTCATTTTATTCATATATTTTGTACAAAATTACCTTTATTTTCAAAAAAACATGAAAATTTAATTTTGTTTTAAAATTATTTATATATTTGCACTCAACAAAACGGGGGAGCGTAGCTCAGTCGGTAGAGCAAAGGACTGAAAATCCTTGTGTCGGGGGTTCGATTCCCTCCGCTCCCACAAAAAAAAAGGTGTCTTTAGACACCTTTTTTTGTTTTCAAATGTTTTTTTAAATAAACGATAAATAAAAAAAAGCAAGTCATAAGCCGGGTTCTGTGTTCGATTCCTCGAATAACTATCATTTATCTAGCCTTAAAATCACTCTTAAGATCCATCGACCTACCCTCCGAGTTTAGCGAGCAGCCATTCTATACTTTCGTATAACCCCAGTTTACATGGTCTTTCAGTCCGTAAGGTTTACCTTGCAATTTTTGTCGCCAAAAACACGGTAGGCTCTTACCCCACCTTTTCACCTTTTCCAAAATCTCTTTTGGTAGTTTTCCTTTCTGTGGCACTTTCTGTACTGTTTGAACAGCCCTTCCAGTTAAGAAGTACGGTGCTCTATACTGCCCAGACTTTCCTCCTACATTACTGCAGGCGATAGTTTGACTTGCTTTCAAACAAATGTAGTCAAATTTCTACTAAAACTTTTTAACTTTATCAGAATACCTTATTTAATACTATATTAACTATGCTACTTTTATTAGTTCGTCATGCGAATGCTCAAGCTAAATCTAATACTGGTAAGGATTTTGATCGATCTTTATCGGAGAAGGGAGTCATGCAAGCTATAAAATTGGGAGACTATATATCTTCACTAAATATAATAATGGATCATTTTTATGTGTCTAGTAGTAAAAGAACACGTGAAACTGCAGAACATGCGTTAAATTCAATGGCAAATATCAAATACGATGATTCCCTCTATTTATCAGGGAGTAAAGAATTATTAAGATTTATTAATAAATTAGAAACTACTAGTAATTTATTGGTTCTTGGTCATAATGAAGGGATTTCTTCGCTCGCCTCTAAATTAACTAATCAATGTATCGTATTAGATACCGCGAACGCTATATTAATTGAATTTAATTGTGATAATTCGAATGAAATTTCTGCAGAATCAGGAAAAATCATTGATTTTTTCAGTCCAATTTAGTTTTGGTATAGGTGTATTTTAAGTCGGTACTACTGTTGTTTTGATATTGTTGTTCTAAGTCATGTAATACAATTTGAGTTTTATCTTCAATTGGTAATTTAATTTTTTCGTTAACCTTTTTGTTTGTAGGAACATCGTAGTAGTAACCCGCCAAAGCAATTCCTGCAATACTCCCACCTAAATGTCCTTGCCACGAAACTTTTTCTTCCATAGGGAAAATTCCCCAAACTAAACTTCCGTATACAAATACTATTAATAATGAAAGCGCTTGTAATTGCTTTTGTTTTCCTAAGACTCCACTTACGAATAAAAAACAGACAAGGGAATAAATTACACTACTTATACCAATATGAAATGACCCCTCATTTTTTGCGATAATCCAAGTCAAAATTCCGGAAAGAAACCAACTTAAAAAGAATACCTGAAATGCAATTTTTCGATAATAGAAGAGTAGGGCAATCGACAAAATGAAAATAGGAAAAGTATTATTTATAAGATGAAAAATATCGCTAGTGGAGTGTAATAATGGTGAAAAAAATACACCACTTAATCCGCTCAAAGTCCTAGGCATTATACCAAAATGAATTAAATCTATTGGCGAATAAAACTCACCCCAATATACCACCCATAAAAGTAAAATCAATAAAATTGGATATAGAATAATTTCTATATTAAATCTATTTTTTTGCATGAAACGTTTTTATACTGTCTTACGCTTCAATTATCGTTCCTGAAAATATTTGCTGACATCTTGACGTATATTTAAAACGTATTATTTAGTTTTATAATTGTATTTACGCATTGTTTATTTCGGTTAAATAATCTGAAATAAACTTAAAATTACATAGATCTTCTTCAATGTAATTTCCTATAACAATTATATTAACACCTGCTTTTTTAAGTGAAATTAATTTTTTAGTTGTTTTTATTCCTCCTCCTACTATAATAGGGGCGTTTGTATGGTTTTTAATTTCTTTAATTAAAGAACATGGCACTGTTTTTTTTGCGCCACTTCCAGCATCTAAAAAAATGATTTTTTTACCTTGAAGTAGACCTGCTAACGAAATTTTTAGTGCTTGTTTTTTTGCGTTTCTAGGAAGAGGAATAGACGAACTTATTTTAGCAACAGAACTGTCACTATTACCATTAATCAAGAGGTAGGCGGTAGGTAAAATCTCCACATTCGAGTGATAAATTTCCACCGAGTTTTCTACATGTTGATCAATCAGGAATTTAGTATTTCTACTTGTTAGTAAACTTAAATATAGAATACCATCTGCACAATGTGAAAATTGCTGATTGGAACCAGGAAATAATATGACAGGAAATTTACAATTCTTTTTTAAGAATTCAACAACAAATTCTACATGCTTTTTTTTTGCACTGCTACCGCCAACAAATAGGAATTGTACGTCACTATTTTCTAGTGTTTCAAGTAATGAGTTTAATTGCGCTTCTGTATTTGTTTTTTCAGGATCAATTAAAATTGCAATTTGACCAACTGAATTTAGTATGGATGAGTAAATTGATTTTTTTTTCATCACTAATTTAATAAGTATAACAAAGAATGTGATTGTTAAATTCAATCATCTCTAATGGAATTATTCCCTCTGAAATACGATTTGATATACCGTACCAATTTTTCATGTTTTCGTGAAAAATGGATAAATCATTTTGAAAACTTATACCTGAAATGTTTGTCCATTTATAAAGTGCTTCTTTAGCACACCAAAATTGCGTGTAGTGAATTGACTCATTAATAGATTCTAAAGTTAAAATTTCATTTTTATGCATGAATTTTTGTCCTAATGGAATTATTTTATCTTGAATTAACTCAATATCGATTCCAATTCGTTCATCTGTTGTTACTGCGAGTGCTATGTAAGTTGTGGTATGACTTATTGATATAGAAAAAGATTTATCTTTAAAGTATGGAGCACCCAGTGATGTGTATTTGATTTCTTTACCTGGGAAAAATTTGTTTCGTAAATATCGTACGAGTAAAAATTCTTTCCTTCTTTTATCAGTCTTTAATGAAAAGTATTCTTTATTCTCACTTTCTAATAAATGAATATATGACTCATCACTAGATAAATTTATCCAATTTGTTGTAATATAGATTTGTGTATTTTTTTTTGAGAATGTAAAAATATCTTCATTGAATTGCATATTACAAAATTACATACAAATTTTAGAAGCTCAAATTTGAAAATTAAAAAACAGTCAACTTTAACAAATTGTTAAAAATGTTTGAAAGAAATGCTAGGTTAAATTTTGTTAACCCATTTTTTTCCACTTTATTTGCAGTTGATTTTTTGACCTTTTGTGCGAAATAATCACTTTTTATAAAAAATTTTAATTTTTTTAATATGGTACGTAAGCTCTCTTTCTTAATTTTAACTGTTTTTTTATCAGTGGCTTATAGTTTTTCTCAAAATGGTACTGGTGAGATTACTGGTTTTGTTTTTGATGCTATCAATAAGTCGGAAGGCGTATTCGATGCTAAAATCATAGTGAAATCTGGCACTGAAACAAAATATATAGGCAAAACCGATTTTAATGGTAAATATCGTTTATCTGGAATACAACCTGGTATGTATGATATTTATGTAACTCAAAATTTAGAAGGATATGAGCCTACAGGTTTGACAGGTGTAATTGTTTCATCTGATAAAATCAATACATTAGAACCTTTCTTTTTAGAAAAAGCGAAAGTGGAAAAACCTACAACAAATAATACAACCAATAGTAATGTTGGAACTAAGCCAACTGCAAATAAAAGTGGAGAAAAAGAATTAGATGCTGCAAAAATAAAAACCAAGAAATATGTTCGACCATTAATTGATAAAGATGGTGGTGCTTCAGGAGATTCTAAAGGGGCAGGTGAAATAAAAGAAATGGCCGTTCGTGATGTTGCTGGTGTTGTTGGTACAATGGCAGGTGTAAATAACAGTACAGGTGAGATGAGTTTGCGTGGAGGTGCTGGAGATGCTACGATTGCTTTCATTGACGGACAAAAAGTTCGTGGTGGTTTGAATCTACCAAAAGGTGCATTTGAAGAGATTAGCGTTATGACTGGTGGTATACCAGCTAGTTACGGAGATGCAACCGGTGGAATCATTTCTGTAACTACTAAAGGCCCTACTTCAAGTTATTTTGGTAATGCAGAAATTGTAAGTTCAGGAATTTATTTCAAAGGTAAAGATCCAAATGGATATGATGGAAAGGTTTTTGGATTTGACAAATACGGATATAACTTATTTGAAGGTATGTTATCCGGACCATTATTATTTAAAAAAGATTCTTTAGGTAATAAAGAAAAACCAATTTTAGGTTTTTTACTTTCAGCAAATTACACCAATCAGTTAGATAGCCGTCCATTGGCAAATGGTGGTGGTTATAGAGTTAAAAAAGATGTTAGAGATGAAATTATTGCAAATCCTTTAAGGGCTATGCCTGATGGCAAAGTTCCTTTACATGCTACTAACTTTTTAAGAGCAAATGATTTTGAGCAAAATCCTTGGAGAATGAATGCCGCTACTTCTGCATTCACTTCAACTGCTAAAATTGACGTTAAAACAGGTCCAACGATTAATTTGACTTTTGGTTCTACTTTTAATTATAATTTTGGTAAACAGTATTCTTATACTAGTTCATTATTAAATTTTGCTAATAATGGCGATTATACATCTTCTGATTTCCGAGTTTATGGTCGTTTTACCCAACGTTTTGATAATTCAAAAGATCCTCAAGCATTAATTAAAAGTGCTAGTTACTCTTTAATGGTAGACTACTCAAGTTCGTCTAGCGCTAATTACGACGGACGTTTTAAATATAATGCATTTGATTATGGACACGTAGGTACATTTACAACTAGACAAGCACCTACTTACAGATTCAATCCTGTAAATTTGATTGCTTCTCAGGACGGTTTTAGAGATGAAAGAGTTGATTTCTCTCCATCTAAATCAAACAATGCTTTAGCATCAATTACGTCGCAATATTATTCTATTTACGCGAATAACCCAGAAGGTCATTATGAGAATCTTAACCAAATTCAACAAGGAAATGCGCTAATAAATGGAGATTCTCCGGCAAATGTATATGATTTGTGGAGTAATATTGGTAGTCCTTACAATTACATGGGGAAATCTCAAGCAGAACAATTTCGTGTTACAGGTAACGGTAACGTAATTGTTGGTGGTCATAAAATAACTCTTGGTTTTGAGTTTGAACAACGTTTTGATAGATCATGGAGTTCATCTAATCCGATTAATCTTTGGTTTTTAGCAAGAAAATATACTAATTCTCACATCTCTGAGTTAGATTATTCAAAAGGTGATACTGTAAATATGGGTAACTATAAACAAGTTACATTTGAAAGATTAAATGCAGGTTATGCTTACAAACACAATGGAATTTTTGGTGGACAAGAAGCACAAAAAAAGTTCTCAGAGGGTAATCCTGATGCACAGGAAAGTCAATATTTCTTTGATTATAATCTGAGAAATAAATTAAACCTTTCAGATGGAGGTGCTAATAGTTCTTTTGTTGATGTTAATCGTCTAGATCCAAGTTTGTTATCCGTAGATATGTTTTCCGCTGATGAATTAATGAATAATGGAAATGCATACATTTCTTACTTTGGATATGATAAAGCAGGAACTAAAACATACGGTAAAACGGATATAAATAACTATTTCACAAAATTTGACAAACATGGTAATTATGAACGTGCTATAGGTGCTTTTCAACCTATATACGTTGCTGGTTATATAATGGATAAATTTTCAATTAATGATTTGTTGTTTAACGTAGGTTTACGCGTAGACGCATTTGATGCTAATCAGCCAGTTCTAAAAGATCCTTATTTATTATTCAATGCTAATACAGTTGGACAAGCAAAAGCAATATATAGTAAAGAACCTTCTACGCATGCTTGGTTAGCAGACGATAATAAACAATTAGTAATTCCATCATCTATGGGTGATAACTATGTTGTATATGTAAATGATGTAAATAATCCAACAGAAATTAATGGTTATCGTTCTGGTTCTAATTGGTTTAATGCGCAAGGTATTCCAGTCGATAATCCAAGAGTATTAGAAGGGCCTGGAGGAATTGCACCATGGTTAATTGATCCAAAAGTAAAGACAATAAATGCAAGTGCTTTTGAACAGTATAAACCACAAATTAATTTTATGCCACGTTTTTCTTTTTCGTTTCCTATATCTGATCAAGCATTATTTTTTGCCCATTATGATATCTTAACGAAAAGACCTTCCTCATCAAATAGATTTGATCCTACAGATTATCAATTTATTTCTTTGGTTTCTTCCCCTTTAATCAGTAACCCTAATTTGAAACCAGAAACTACAATTGATTATGAGTTAGGTTTTCAACAAGTATTAACTAAAACTTCTTCAATTAAAATTTCTGCATATTACCGTGAACAAAGAAATCAGGTTCAATTGGTAAATGTTTTTAATGCATATCCTAAATCATATAAAACATATGGTAATCGTGATTTTGGTACTGTTAAAGGTTTAACAGTTGCTTACGATTTACGCAGAACTGGTAATTTACGGATGACAGCTAACTATACACTTCAATTTGCAGAAGGAACAGGAACAGATGCAGCTTCAATAGCTTCTTTTATTCAAGCTGGTTTACCAAATCTTCGAAATATATTTCCTTACGATTATGATACGAGACATCAATTTAATTTTGTGACAGACTATCGTTATGGTGAGGGCGAGGCTTATAATGGACCTGAATTTGCTGGTGTAAAATTATTCGAAAATGTTGGTTTAAATATTACAACAAATGTTTTCTCTGGTAATCCATATTCTTCACAAGCATCAATTACAAATGCTGCAGCTATGGGGCCACTAGCATCTGGATTGACAGGTACTTTGAATGGTTCTCGTAAACCATGGTCGTATCGATTAGATATGCAATTAGATAAGAATATTCAAATTACGATAAAAGATAAATCTGTAACCGCTTCAGATCCAAACTTAAATAAAGATAAAAAGGTCTTTTTGAATGTGTATATCAGAGCTACTAACTTATTTAATCAATTTAATGTGGTAAATGTTTATAGAGCAACTGGTAACTGGGATGATGATGGATACTTAGCTGCATCTCAATTTCAACAGTCCATTCAAAATCAGTATGACGAAGTTTCGTTTAGAGACTATTATACAATGAAAGTACAAAACGCATTTAATATTAGTTCACCTAGAACAATTCGTTTAGGTGTAAGATTTGATTTTTAATAGAATATTACTTTAAAAAATATAGCTATGAAATATTTAGTAATTGCAATAACACTAACATTATCCAACCTAGCATTCTCATATGATTATGATTTTGGAAAAAAAGGGAATGCACAAAAACATGTAATGAAATCTGGTTGTGCGCCTTCTAGTACTACGCTAAGAATAAATTTCAATGATGTAAGCGCTCTTCTTGAAACAGGTGGTATGTTATTTCTTGATCGTTCCACTGGGGTAGGTACATATGAAGTTCCTAAAAATACTGGACTTACTGCAATATATGCTGCTTCTTTGTGGATGGGAGGGGTAGATGTTAACAACCAACTTAAAATTGCTGCTCAAAAATATCGTTCTACTGGAAATGATTTTTGGACTGGACCATTAACTTCTACACCAGGTTCAGGTAATTATGATCCTAAAAATCCTTTAGGAGATGATGCTTCAAAAGATTATGGTGACGCAAATATTGGTAAAGAAGAGTGTGCTGCATATGATAAGTTTTTTACGATTCGCAAAGCTGAAGTTATTCAATTTGCTACTTGGTGGGATGCTTGTAAGGGTTTGAAATCTAATACCGAATTATGTGCAACTGTTCCCGCACCTACTAATGAAGTCTTAAATAGAATTTATTCATGGCCTGCACATGGGGATGAAACTTTGAAGCAAGATCATTATTTAGCTCCTTTTTATGATAATGCTGAATGTCAAGATGGTAAAGATGGTTGGTATGACCCTCTTAACGATGGAGATTATCCTTGGTATGATGATATATTGAAAAAAGATGATATTGTTTGTGGTAGTGACCGTCGTATATCGCTTTTTGGTGATGAAACAAATTGGTGGATATTCAATGATAAAGGTAATATTCATACTGAAACAGGTGGTGATCCTATTGGAATGGAAATACGTGCACAAGCATTTACATTTACAACTACGGATCAAATCAACCGAATGACTTTCTATAATTATGAAATGATAAACAGAGGAACACAAACTTTGTATCAAACATATTTTGCTCAATATGTGGATCCGGATTTAGGTAATTATAGTGATGATTATGTTGGTTGTGACGTAACGCGTGGTTTAGGATATTGTTATAATGCGGATGATAATGATGAAGCATTTGCAGGTAAACTTGGATATGGTACTAATCCACCTGCAATTGGTGTAGATTTCTTTGAAGGTCCATACCAAGATGGTGATGGCATAGATAATCCTGGTCCTCATTTTGATAATCAAGGTAAATTAGTTAAACCTACTGTATTAGAAGCTATAGCTAATAAAGGTATCGTTTATGCTGGTTTAGGTATTGGCTATGGAGATGGTATAGTGGATAATGAACGTTATGGTATGAAACGATTTACCTATTACACTGGTTCTGGTGCTTCTAATCAATCCGTAGCAGATCCTACTACAGCAGGTCAATTTTACAACTATATGAATGGTAAATGGAGATTTGGTGATAAAACTATGTTTGGTGGTTCTGGTTTCCCAGGTGCTGAAAAAGTTTCTACTATACCTGCTAATTATATGTTTCCAGGTGATTCTGACACTTTAAATTGGAGCACTAGTGGAACAGATCCTGGTAAAAAAGATTGGTCTGAAATTACAGAGAAAAACCCAAAAGGTGATAGACGTTTTGTCCAGTCTGCAGGTCCTTTCACTCTTGAACCTGGTGCAATTAATAATATTACGGTTGGTATAGTATATGCTAGAAGTACGGAAAGTGGTTTGTTAGCATCTGTTAATTCGTTAAGGAGGGCAGATACGAAAGCGCAACAGCTATTCGACAATTGTTTCAAAATTTTAGAACCACCTAGTGCACCAAAATTATCTATTCAAGAATTAGATAAAGAAATTATTTTAACGTTAAGTAATCCATCACCTTCTAATAATACTGGTGAGAATTATATTCAAAAAGATTATGCAATTGATCCTAGTTTCGTTGATAAATTTTATCGTTTTGAAGGATATATGATATATCAAGCTAAATCGGAGAAAATATCTGCAACAGATTTATATAATACGGATAATGCACGTTTAGTCGCTCAATGTGACATAAAAAATGGTATTTCTAAAATTATTAATTATGAATTTGATGAAGATTTTGGTATTTCTGTACCAACTTTGAAAGTAAAAGGTTCAGATGAAGGGATTAAACATAGTTTTTCTGTTACCTCAGACATGTTTACAAATACTAAATTAACGAACAATAAAACGTATTATTACATTGCTGTAGCGTATGCATTTAATAGTTTTAAAACATATATCCCTGATGAACCTGGATTTACAGATGGACAGAAGATTCCATTCATTATGTCTAGAACAGGTTATGATGGAGCTGCAATTAGACCAATGCCTGCTATTCCGCACAAACCATTAGCTGAAAATATAATACAAAAAGCTAGTTTTGGTTACTCACCTCAAATAACACGTTTAGATGGACGTGGAAATGGTAATAGACATGTGGAACTAGTTTCTGCTTCATTTAATGAGATTGTAAATAAAGGTAAGTTAGATAATCCTACTTACGATTTTGGTAAAGGTCCTTTGAATATTAAAGTAGTAGATCCTCTAAATTTAGCTAAAGGATATTTTGAATGTAAGTTTAGAAATTATAAAATTGCCTCATTTCAACTTAATGAATCAATTAATAATGATGCTGTAGATACTGCTTCTTGGGTCATTTATCGTTATAATTCAAAAGATGGGATGCAATTATTAGACTCTGTCCTATCTGAAAATACGATTGATGTAAATAATGAACAAGTAATTCCTAAATGGGGGGTGTCTGTCCAAATTGTACAACCTGAAGCTCCTTCTATCGATGCAAAAATGAATACTAAATTTGAATATAGAAAATTTGCTGAACCTATTTCTGCATCTGTAAATTTCTCTGATTCTTCTAAAAAATGGTTGACTTTTGTTAAAGATAATGATCTGTTTAATCCTAGTAACTGGATCAGATCTGGTATTAATGAAGCTCTAGCTAAAGATAATGATCCTAAATTAGGTTATAATAATCCATTTTTATTTCCAGATGTTTCCTATGGAACTGATATTTCTGGTAAAGAGGTTTGGTTAGATAAAGAACAAAAATATTCTAAGTTATTATCTGGAGGTATTGCACCTCATTGTTTAGTTGGTTATCAGTCAGAGTATATGCCTCTTGCTTATCCTTCTATTTTAAGTTCATATTTAGTAGATATACGTGAACGAGCTTCTTTAATTAGAACACCAAGTGTAGACATTGTAATTACTTCTGATACAAGTAAATGGACAAGATGTGCTGTAATTGAATTAGGGAGAAATCCATCTTTAACTGAGGGTAGTGCTTTAGCTGGTACTTTAAGAAGAGGGTTAAGTGTAGATAAGTTAGGTAAAACTATTTCAGGTTCAACCGGAATGGGTTGGTTTCCGGGTTATGCTATTGATGTTGAAACTGGCGTACGTTTGCACATGGCATTTGGTGAAAATTCATTTTTATTTAAAGATAATGGTAGAGACATGATTTGGAATCCATCAGATATTCTTTATGATAATCTTGAACAACCCCATTTAGGTGGACAACATCCTATCTATGTTTTTGGAAATAAGGTTCACTCTTATTCAGATAATAACCGTAATTGTCCATATTATGACGGAGTAAACAATTGGGTATACGATAATTTTAAGTCTGGTGATGCTACTAGTTTAGTAAACGCTTACACAAGTTTGGTATGGGTGGTAAATCCACTCTTAGTTCGTGATCAAACTTTATTATCCTCTGATTTAATTATAAAAGCACGTTTATCAAAGCAATACAATGATTTCAATGCAACCGGTAAGAATGGTGGAAGACCTATGTATGGTTGGTCTATGGATGAAATTGCAACAGAAATTGCGAGCAAAGACGTTCAGAAAAATGCTTTATCTTTAGTTAATGTAGTACCTAATCCATATTATGCATATTCTGAATATGAAAAAAATCGTTTAGATACTCGTGTGAAAATTACAAATTTACCTGCTAAATGTAATATTTCAATTTATAATTTAAGCGGTAAGTTAATCCGTTCATTTAAAATTGATCATACTGCTGATGATATTGAAAATCGTGACTATTTTATTGATTGGGATATGAAGAATAATCAAGCAATTCCTATTGCAAGTGGTGTTTATTTAATACATGTTGAAGTTCCAGGTATTGGTGAAACAATAATTAAATTCTTCGGCGGTGTTAGACAAATTGATTTAGAGAACATTTAATTGTAAATTGAGATTAACATGAAAAAATATATTAACATTAATAAAATAGTTGTAATATCTATTTTGTTTACGATTTCTTCGCTTGTTTTTGCTGGAAATGAGGATCGTGCTGGTTCTGCAGGTGCATCTCAGTTATTAGTAAATCCTTGGTGTAGATCTTCTGCGCTCGGAGATGCTAATGTCGCAAGTTCTATGGGTTTAGAAGCTTCGTTTACCAATATTGCCGGACTTGCGCAAACAGATAAAACACAATTAAAATTTAATTTTACTAATTGGCTTGGAAGTGCTGGAATTCCTTTTTCTAGTGCTGGAATTGCCCAAAGAATTAGTTCTTCTAGTGTAATTGCATTAAGTGTTCAATCAATGAGTTTTGGTGATCTTATGATTACAACGGTTGATAATCCAGATGGTGGGATTGGTAAATTTTCTCCTAGAATGTCTATAATTAATGTTGGTTATGCAAAGTCTTTTACAACTTCTATTTCTGGTGGTTTCAATCTTAAAGTATTGAATGAGTCTATTTCAAACTTAGGCTCGACTGGTATTGCTATTGATGCTGGAATCAAATATGTTACTGGTAAATTAGATCGTATGAAGATGGGTATTACATTGAAAAATATTGGAGCTCCGATGTCTATGTCAGGTGATGGTTTAGGTACACAAGTGACAGTAATTAAAAATTCAACAAATATTACTACTGATCAACGTTCTCAAAAATACGAATTACCATCTATGATGTCTATGGGGATTTCATATGATTTAATTAATGATACAGTTACAAATAATAAATTAACTGGGGCTTTCGCTTTCACCGCTAATTCATTTTCAAATGATCAGTATAGATTCGGTATTGATTATCTTTTTAATACAGGTATAGCTGCGTTCAATATTCGTACTGGATATGTTTACGAAAAAAATGTTACTAATGCAGCTAATAGAACGAATGCTTTAACTGGTTTTACAGCAGGTATGTCTGTTGATTTAATTTCACGCAGAACAACCCCTGAGGGAATAAAGAAACAATCTGCAATTGGTCTTGAGTACGCTGTTAGAATGTCTAATCCTTTTGGACTAATTCATAGTTTTGGCGTAGCTATTAGTTTAAAATAATTTTTATAACTTAACATAATATTGAGAGTCATATGGCTCTCTTTCTTTTTATATAAATTTTACATATGTCTCAAATTACTTATTATACGGAAGAAGGTTTAAAAAAACTTCGAGATGAATTACATGAAATGAAAACTGTGATGCGTCCTGCAATTTCCGATCAAATTGCAGAAGCTAGAGATAAAGGTGATTTGTCTGAAAATGCTGAATATGATGCAGCTAAGGAAGCGCAAGGTTTATTAGAAATGAAGATTTCTAAAATGGAAGGTATTTTAGCTAATGCTCGTATAATTGATGAATCAACAATAGATACATCCAAAGTTTTTATTCTATCAAAAGTAAGAATTAAAAATATTTCTAATGGAATGGAAATGGAATATACAATTGTTGCAGAAAATGAAGCAGATTTAAAAGCAAAAAAAATATCTATTGACTCACCAATTGGAAAAGGATTATTAGGAAAAAAAATAGGTGAAATTGCAGATGTTACTACTCCTAATGGGGTTATTCAATTTGAAGTAATGGATATATCTAGATAATGGCTACTATATTTTCTAAAATTGTTCAGGGTGAAATCCCTTGTTTTAAAGTAGCTGAATCTGATGATTTTTTAGCTTTTTTAGATATTCAACCTCTTGCTATAGGTCATGTTTTAGTGATTCCCAAAATTGAAGTTGATTATCTTTTCGATATGGATGATACCTTACTTGCTAAAATGATTATTTTTAGTAAAGATGTAGCAAATAAAATTAAGCAGGTGGTTCCTTGTAAAAAAGTTGGAGTTGCTGTTATTGGTTTAGAGGTTCCTCATGCACATATACACTTAGTACCGATTAATTCAATATCAGATATAAATTTTTCTTTACCAAAATTAAGTATTGAATCACATGAATTAGAATCTATTGCTAACAAAATTGCTAATGTATAATTTTTGTTAAGTCTCTAATTTTCGTTTTGAATCTTATATAATTGATTTATAATTCCATATACTTAAGTTATCTATTTGTTATTGCATAATTTTCCTATTATAATATAGTTTTTAATTAATACTATGATTTTACAAAAAGGTACTGTTATTAAGTCAACTGGTAAATGGTATATAGTTGAATTATTTGATGGTAGTCTTGTAGATTGCAGAATAAGAGGTAAGATCCGTTTAGATGAACTTAGGACAACAAATCCAATAGCTGCAGGAGATGTAGTAATGCTTTCTAATGAACGAGACGAGGAAGGTAAAGGGGTAATCGTTTCTGTTGATTTACGAAGAAATTATATAGTTAGAAAATCTACCAATTTAAGTAAGCAATCTCAAATTTTAGCGGCTAATATTGATAGAGCGTATTTGATGGTTACACTTAAGTCTCCTGTAACCCATTTAGCATTTATTGATCGTTTTTTGGTTTCTGCTGAATCGTTTAGGGTGCCCGTAACTTTATTGTTTAATAAGGTTGAGACATATTCCTCAGATGATTTATTTTATTTAGATGCATTAATTGATTTATACTCCTCGATTGGTTATTCTTGCCATAAAATTAGTGCTGAAAATTCTTTAAATATTGATTTTCTATTAGATGAAATTAAAAATGTACAAGTAATGATTTCAGGGCATAGTGGAGTAGGGAAAACTACATTGATTAATCGCTTGGATTCTACTTTGTCTTTACGTACTGGTGAGATATCTGAATATCATCAGCAAGGGCAACATACTACTACATTTGCTGAAATGCATAAATTAAAATCGGGAGGTTATATCATTGATACTCCTGGAATAAGAGCATTTGGTATAATTGATTTAGATAGAGAAGTAATTTCACATTATTTTCCTGAAATGCGCGATTTACTAGGTACATGTAAATTTCATAATTGTCAGCATATAAATGAGCCAAATTGCAATATCAAAAAATCTGTTGAATTAGGTCTTATTTCTGAATCTAGATATCAAACGTATATTCAATTAATGACAGAAGATGAAAATGAAATTCATCGTAAAAAAGAGATGTGATGCGTGTTATACTTCAACGAGTTTCTAAAGCAAAGGTAGTTATTAATCAAACGATTTATAGTCATATTAGTCATGGGTTTTTGGTTTTAATAGGTATAACCCATGATGATACAAATATAGATGTTGAATGGTTAGTACAGAAAATTCTTTCTTTAAGAGTTTTTAGTGATTCAAATGGTAAAATGAATTTATCGCTTCAGGATGTGCAGGGTGAACTTTTGGTGGTTAGTCAATTTACCCTATTTGCTTCAACAAAAAAAGGTAATAGGCCAAGTTTCATAAGTTCTGCTAAACCAGAAATTGCTTTACCAATTTATGACATGTTTGTAGAAAGTTTAAAAACTAGTTGTCTAAATGTTTGTACTGGTAAATTTGGTGCTGATATGAAAGTAGAATTAGAGAACGAAGGACCGGTAACAATAATTCTTGATTCAAAAAATAAAGAATAATGCATATTAAAGAAGCACAAAATATAGTAGATAATTGGATTAAACAACATGGTGTACGTTATTTTAATGAGTTAACAAATCTAGCCATGTTAACAGAAGAAGTTGGCGAGGTAGCAAGAATCATTGCTCGAAGGTATGGAGAACAATCTGAAAAGGATAGTGATACCTTAAAAGATCTGGGTGATGAACTGGCAGATGTTTTATTTGTACTTATTTGTTTGGCTAACCAAACAGGTGTAGATTTAACGGATGCATTACATAAAAATTTAGAAAAAAAAACAAGCCGTGATTCTCAAAGACATAAAGAGAATAATAAGCTAAAATAAATTTCTATTAGTTATTGGGTTAATATTAATTGAATTCTGCTTTTAAACTCATGTCAAGACTTTTGAAACTATGTGTTAAAGCACCTACAGAAATAAAGTCTACACCTGTTTGAGCAAATTCACGGATTGTTTCTAGTGTTATTCCACCCGAAGCTTCTGTTTCGTATTGAGATGGAATTAATTTTAATGCGTATTCAAGTTCTGAAGGTGTAAAATTATCCAACATAATTCTATCAACACCACCAACTTCTAATACTTGGTTTAATTCATTTAAATTTCGAACTTCTACTTCTACTTTAAGTTTTTTTCCAGTTTCTTTCAAATAACTTAGGGTACTCTCAATGGCTGGTTTTATACCTCCAGCATAATCAATATGATTATCTTTCAACATAATCATGTCGTATAGTGCAAAACGATGGTTTTCACCTCCTCCAATTCGCACGGCCCATTTTTCCATATATCTAATACAAGGTGTTGTCTTACGCGTATCAAGCAAACGAGTATTAGTTCCTTCTAATAATGAAACAATTTTATTGGTTTGAGTAGCGATTCCACTCATACGTTGCATAAAATTTAGCACTAAACGTTCTGTCGCTAATATAGATCTTGAAGAGCCTACTACAGTAAAAGCAATATCTCCATTTTTTACAGGTGTACCATCAATTAATAAAACATTAATTGTTAAAGAGGGATCTAATTTTTTAAAAATTCTTACTGCTAAATCCACTCCAGCTAAAATACCATCATCTTTAATAAATAATGTAGCTTTACCAAAGGCATTTTTTGGAACACAAGCTAGACTTGAGTGGTCACCATCTCCAATATCTTCTAGTAATGCTAATTCAATAATTTCGTCTACTGTCATGATCTACTTTTTTGTTTATACAAAAATAATGTTGAATTTTAGAACTTAATACTTTTCAAGAAGTATTAAGTAATTATTTCTATTTTTGTTAAACAAATTTTTATTGTTATGTCTGAAATTCAAGATCAAAAAACTACAAATACGAAAAGTAATAGTGCTTTATTATTAATATTAATTGTATTATTAATTGCGTTGGCATATATGTCTTATTCTTGGTCAAAGAAGAACAAAGAATTAAATGAATGTTCGAATTTTAATAAAGAATTGGAAGCTGATATGCAGGGAATGAATGAAATGATGTCTGGGTATACTGGAAATGTTGGAACTGATTTAAAGAAAGATTTTCAAAATATGTTGAATCAGTATGATGCTTTAAAAGTAAAAGATTCTGTGCAGGCTCAAAATGTTGAAGAACAAAAACAAAAAATAAAAGGTTTGTTATCTCAGTTGGAAAGTGGTAAAAAATTAACTGCTAGACAATTATATACATTAAGAAAAGAAAACGAAACATTGCGAAATATAATGAAAGGTTATGTTAAGCAAATAGATTCCTTAAATACAATGAATGTTAAATTATCTTCAGATTTGGACACTAAAACACAAGAATTGAATTCAACAGTATCTGAAAGAGATCAATATAGACAACAAGCTGAGGAAAGTACTGAGTTAGTAAAGAAAGGATCTCGATTACAAGCTTTAGGTTTCAATTCAGGAGCATTGAGAATGAAATTAAATAATACTACTGAACCAACAAATAGAGCAAAAAGTGCTGTTCAATTAAAATCTTCCTTCACTATTTCTGCAAACCCATTAACAAAATCAGGTGTTAAAAAGTTATTTATGCAAATTACTTCTCCTGAAGGAGTTGTTCTTCAAGCCCGTGAAAATAATGTTGTGGTAATGGATGGTAGTACAGTTGCCTATTCTGATCGTAAAGAAATAGAATACACTAACAATAATGTGGATGTATCTATTTATTACGATTTAAAAGAAGGTGAGGCAACTAAAGGTAACTATAAAGTTAAAATTTACTGCGAAGGACAGGTTATTGGAACCGATAGTTTTACGCTAAAATAAATCGAGTTTAAGATTTATTCTTATTTAGTAAATTAACTATTGTTTGTCTATATCCATTGTTTTTTTGTACAAACAGAATAATTCGTGTTTGTAAATACATCAAAATAAACATCAATAGGATACATAGTAGTGTTAAAGGCACATTAAATCTTGTTTTGTAACCAATTATAGGTTTTACAAATTGATAAATAATTATCAAGTGACCAACATATAACCACAATGTATTCCTGCTCATCTGTTTCATGAATTTTGGTAAATCATGAATGATTAAACTTAAAAATGCCATGATAGCACCAACGCTCACTACAATCCCAATTCTGTGATATATTAAATTGGGACTATCATGCCAAAAATAACTTTTACCGTAATAAAACATTTCAAAATGATTACCTATTTCGGATAAAAAAATAAAACCAAGGCCTATAAATGCTAGTTTTATTCCTATTATTTTTTCAAAGTTTGCTTTTTTAATCTCATAATTTAACCATAATCCAAGTAGAGCACCTGCAAATATATATGCTAACCAAGGAGTAAGCGGGAACATTGATTTAGTTTCAAAATCATTTAGATATGGCGCTACAAAAATTGGAAGATGTGAAAGATCAACATTATTCAGTAAAGGGAAAGAAGATATAATTACTAACATTAAAATAAAATAAATAGATGTCATGATCCATTTTTTATGATATGAAATGAAGTAGACAAACATAATTGTTAATAGACCTAAAGCTATAATATGTAATACATCTACTCGAAGTGCTCTTTGTTTTTCTTCTAGTGTTAAAACATTTGATATAATTAAAAATGGGATACTTATTATTACGCCCCAAAAAACTGCAGTAAGTAGACGTTTCTTTTTATCTTCTTCTTCAAAATATTTTTTATTAAACAATGCTTCTCTAAATCGTGTATGTTTTAAAGCGCCTTCTCTGAATAATTTTTTTATCTCATTGTCTTGATAATTTGATTCATTGTTAGTTATGGATTTATATATGTAAATACAGAGAGAGATCCAGAAAATTGTAAAGAACGTTTCTCCTATACCTATAGATAAAAAATGATTTAAACCTTGTTTGGTGAAAATTTGACCTATTTCATAAATTGGAAAATTTAATAAGTATCCCCAAAATAGAAGAGTAAATATTCTATTAATACCTGCTTTAACTCTTGGATTAGTACCATCTGTTTGTTCTTGCGAAAGCATTAAGAATGTGAATACAGCACCAGATACCATCATAAAAAAGGGAGCAGTGTAACCACGCAACATAGTCCAAATTTTAATCCCAGGGCTATGCCCATCTCGAATAGATAAATCTAAGAAATCATAAGTAGTATGTCCTTGAATCATCATAAATAATGCGAGTACACGCATTAAATCAAGAAATAATATTCTTTTTGGTTTTTCCATAATTATAAATATAAAAAAAGTAGTTGTACTATTTAATTTTAAATCCGATAATTTGAACTTTTCGTTCTAGTGCAGCTTTTTTTGAGAAAATCGAATTTTTTTTATCATTTGGATTGTCACTAACTAGTATATCTGTCAAATACTCTCCAAAGCTCTCTTCTTTATAACTTAATGAAGTTCCACCATTTTTATCAGCAATTAAATAATTTAAAAAAACACCATTTTTATAGAAGGAGATATAATTTTTTACAGCGCTAATCCTGCGTTTACTTAATAATTTGTTGTAATCATTTTTCGCTAAAGGACTTGCATAACCTTTAAATATTAGTTCGAAATGCTCCCCTTTTTTTAATTCTAGAATTAGTATATCTAAGAATTTATCTAAGTCTTCTTTTCCCTTTTGAATATTGTCAATGAAAAAAGTTTGTATTTCAAGTTCAGCATTTATTTTTTTATCATTTTGTAGTCCAGCCGAATAATTAGATTGATACGTTGGTAATAGTTGTATATATTCTTCAAACGTTTCTAAATAATTTTTTTTAGTAATTGAATCAGTCGATTTAGGGTTAGGAATATCGTTGTGAAAATATAATGAGATTGGGATTATTTGTTCTAGTTTTTCTATGTTTTTTGAGGGTTTGTTATTCGAATTAACTGAAATCGGAACTGTTTGTTCCTCTTTTTTTTGAAGAATAATTGGTTTTTCAATCTGTTTTTCTTTTGGTTTTAATAGATAAATGTCATTACAACACGTTTTATTTTCAGATATATGATTTCTGTTACTTGTTATGTAGTAATTTAACGAGTCTTTAATTGGGTATAAGTCATTATTCGAACTATTAAAAGGTAAACCTAAGTTTTCAATTTTATTACTTTTGTTTGGCGCAAATGTTGTTTTGAATATATCATAACCACCATATCCGTTAAGCCAAGAAGAAGCAAAATATAACGTGGAATTTTCGTTGTCAAAAAAAGGTGTTATATCATTTTCTGTTGAATTAATGTATTTTATAGGTTTAATTTCTTTGATTGAGTTTTGATTAATCATTCCAATATAAATATCGAGGCCTCCGATGCTGTTTTTTGCGTCAGAACTAAAAAATAGGTAGTCTTTACCTTGTATTTTTGCATATGATGGCATGGTATATGTAAAATTACTATCGTTTATTTCACCGTTAAGTGTGTCTGGAATCGACCATTCTCCGTTTTTATAATTGCTTACTAGTAATTTACATTTTTTATTGTGTGAAAAATTATTACATGAACTGAAATAGAATTTTTTTTTATCTAATGAGAATGTTCCATTGGCAGTGTTGTTAGTTGAAGAGTTAATTGTTTTTACTTCTTTTAATTCACTTCCATTTTCTTTTGAGACAGTATAAATTTTGTTCGTGTAACCTTCTTTATTGAAACCTAGTGAATCAATGCAATTATCACATCTTAATGTGCTAATAATTAGTTTAGAACCTATAACAGTATGCCCAAATTCTGAGTCGCCATTAGTAACACCTTTTATTTTTTGCGTACTATAATCTAGTGAATCTTTACAATTCTCATTGGCCCAAATACAAGAACGTATATGTTGTTCCACTTTTGCATAAATATTTTTATCTGATTTTTTATCTAATAGTCTTAGTGTTCTATTGAAGAAATTCAAAGACTCCTCATATTTTCCAAGTTGTTGATTTACTACTCCAAGTTTAAATAATAAATTGTAGTTCAAATTATCATTGTGCAAAGCACAAATTTTATTTAGTAGTATATCTGCTTTTTTAAAGTCTTTTATTTCAATTAAAATGTTTACATATGTTTCTAAAACAGTATAATTTATACTATCTTTTTGCATTAAGGAGTCACAATATTTTGCTGCCTCAAAATAATCTTCTTGCTCTAAGTTTTGTTTTAAAAGATAATTTAATTCTCTTTTCGATGTTTGTGCAATATTCATCGTGTACAAATGCAGAAAGACAATAATTATAAATAATCTAAACATTTTTTATGCATTAAGTTATTTATTATTTTTCGACTCCATAAATAGTGTAGATGTATTTCTAGAGCGCCTCTTCCATTACTCGCTTTAGCCAACTTAGAATAGTTAATGTCATAACTTAGAGATGTAGTTAAACGTTCTATTTTTAAGCCAAATTGTAAAATTAAAGCATCTCGGTTTCTAATATGCGTTCCAAAAATTATGTCGTTTTTAAATTTGTTACTTTTAGCTTCATATTTACATTTTGTTCCAACAATTATTTGATAAGCATTATTTTGTTGTGTAAAGTTAATGTTGGGATAAATTTTAATTTTTTTAGTTATACTCCACTCTCCTTGCATATAATTTGTGAATCTTCTATTTCTGATAACTTTTTCATTGTAAAACCCTTGGTTAGGTTCATTAATATTAAAAACAGCAGTACCAATAGTTAGCGAAAAATTATTTGAAATTTTTGTGCAGAAAATTAAACCAGTTCCCAAAATTAAATTTGATTTTTTTTGTTGGCTATAATTTTCATTTGCTGATTTATATTTTAAGTAAGTAAAACCATCATATTGATTATTAAACATATACTTTGAGAAGTCCATCTGGTTGTTTTTCCAACCTAAATCCAGTCCTAATCTTAATTTGTATTTTTCTGTGTTTATAAAGGAGTAAGCTGTATTTATCCTACCTTCTAATGTTCTATAAAATCCATCACCTGTTATATCGTGGATTATACTTCCACCATATCCTAATTTTCGATTGTATTTATTTACCATGTCAAAAGTAATTGTTTGCGATTGGTATGGTTTGGTTACATTTCTCCACTGATCTCTTGCGCTTATGCTTCCCCTGAAATCTTCCTTAAAATAGCCGGTATTTGCTGGGTTTAGGTATAGTGCGTTTTCATTTATTTGTGACCAATGAATATCTTGTGAATGACCAATAAATTGGGGTAACAAAACGAGTAATATGGAATAAATTTTTTTCACTGATGAAATAGTTCATTAAAGATACTTTTTTTTGTTTATTTTATAATGTATATACTTATTTTAGAATTTTTAAGTGAAAAATTATATGAATTTTACATCAGTTTTTTTGTTTTAATCACCTGTATTTTAATGTGTTACTTGTGTTAATAACTTGTTCATTAATCGAGATTTACGAATTCGTTTTATCCCCTTTTTTAATGTAATTTTGTCTTTATTAGTTTTTACTATATCAAAAAGGGATGATACGATCATTTTTAAAACGTAAGTTAACAGATAATCAATTAGCAAATATTTTTGTTAATGGGTTGTTAGAAGTTATAGATAAAGGTTTTAAAGATGTTGCTTCTTTAATTAGTGAAGATCCTGCTTTTGAAGAAACACCAAATATTTCCCCTGAATCTAGCTCAGAATTTACGTTGATAGTAATAGTTGGAAATTTAATTGCTTTAGAGTCAAGTTTTGAACCTGAACAAGCTTTTAGAGTTGAACAGCTTATTTATCAAAAATTTGCAAAAATATTTTCAATGACTGATATAAGTTTTGAAAATCTAATAAAAGAATATAAAAATTTTATTTCTAGAGTAAATCATCCATCTAAAAATATGCTTTATGGAATGTCTAAAGCAATTTTTCATAAATATAATTTGAATGATTTTCAGGAAGATTATTTCAAACGGATGCAGGCTCCAAATCCATTATTTTTAAAACGAATGGATGAAGTTATGAGTAATTTCATTTGGGATTGGGACGTTTTCTTCAAAAAGTATAAGTTGTAATAGTTTCACTATTTGTTCATATCTAAATAAACTACTTTTTTTGTTTCAAAAAACTCATAGTCAAAAAAATTGGTAATATTATTATACCTTGGTTTTTGTTTGATTGGTTTCATTTCTTCTGTTAAATCACCTCCTTTAAGATACAAAATTCCATTTCTTAGCTTATTTTTGTTTTCCGTTAAAAATTTTCCTTTTACCCATTTCAGGAACTCTGGCATTGCAGTTACTGCTCTACTTACAACAAAATCAAATTGTTCTTTTATCTCTTCTGCTCTAGTATGAAAAGTAGTTACATTATTTATTTCAAGTGCTAAACATACTTCGTTCACAACTTTGATTTTTTTTCCAATAGAATCGACTAATACAAATTGACATTCAGGAAATAAAATAGCTAAAGGTACGCCAGGAAAACCACCTCCTGTTCCAATATCTAATATACGAGACCCATCTTTAAATGTTTGAATTTTGGCGATTGCAAGAGAATGTAGTACGTGCCTTTCATAAAAATGATCCATGTCTTTTCTGGATATTACATTTATTTGTTCATTCCAAAATGTGTATTGTACAGCTAAATTTGAAAATTGACTTTTTTGCTTTTCGGAAAGTTGTGGGAAATGTTTGAATATAAGTTCTACTCCATTCATATTATACATTATAAATTTGTTCTATTTCTTTGGCGTATTTCGCTAATATTATTTTTCTTTTCAATTTTAATGTTGGAGTTAATTCTCCTTCTTCTACAGAAAGTTCACGTTCAAGCAACCTAAATTTTTTAATTTGTTCAAATCCTCCATAATTTTGATTGAACGCATTTATTTCTAATTGAATTCTATTTTGAATTTCTTGATTATTTATTAAACTTTTGTTTGAGTTATCAATAATCTCAATTTTTTTGTTTGTAGCCCAATCTCTGATATAAGAAAAGTTTGGGACTATAAGCGCGCCAGGAAATTTTTGACCTTCTCCAATAACCATGATTTGCTCAATAAATCGTGATTCTTTAAATTTATTTTCCATTGCTTGAGGAATAATATATTTCCCACCTGAAGTTTTGAAAATTTCTTTTTTTCGATCCGTAATTTTTAAAAATTTCCCTTCTACAAAAGTACCTATGTCACCAGTGTGAAACCAACCATCTGTATCTATATCTTCAGCAGTTTTGTCAGGTAAGTTATAATATCCCATCATAACATTTGGTCCTTTAACTAAAATTTCTCCATCTTCAGCAATTTTTACATGAACATTTTGTATCAATGTTCCTACTGTTCCAATACGGATGCCATTTTTTATACAGTTTACTGAAATTACAGGTGATGTTTCTGTCAAGCCGTACCCTTCAAGTATTGTAATATCAGCAGCTAAAAACATTCTAGCCAATTTTGGTTGCAATGCAGCACTTCCAGATACAATAGCTCTTGTATTGCCCCCTAATGCTTCTTGCCATTTTGAGAAAATTAATTTTCTAGCTATTGCAAGTTTAATATTGTAAAAAAATGAGCGGTTAATTACATCGTATTGCTCTCCTAATTGCACAGCCCAAAAAAATAATTTTCTTTTTAAACCAGTTAATTCTTCTCCTTTAGTAATGATTTTTTCATACACTTTTTCAATTAAACGAGGTACGGCTGTAAACATATGCGGTTTTACTTCTTTTATGTTTTCTCCAATCGTATCCATCGATTCAGCAAAAAATATTGAGCAACCCATATACATGTATAAATAATGTAACATACGTTCATATACATGGCAAACAGGTAGGAATGTTAATACTTTAGAGTTTTCATCACAAGGCATACGATCAATGCATGAAGTTACATTCGATAATATATTATTATGAGAAAGCATTACACCTTTTGGGTTTCCCGTAGTACCTGAAGTATATATAATCGTTGCTAAATCTAAATTTTCAATTTTTTCTTTTCTGGATTGAACCTCAATATCACTTACAGAAGATGCATTTATATGTATTTCATGCCAATGAGGTATATTTTCATCCATATTAAAACTAAATAGATATTTTAATTCTGGTAAATCAGATTTTAGCCCATTTATTTTGGCGAAAAGCGAAATATCTGCAACTACACATAGTTTTATTTTTGAATCGTTAAAAATATAAACATAATCTTCTGAAGAAATATTGGGATATATTGGAACTACAATTGCTCCAATTTCCAAAGCAGCTATATCTAGTGCATTCCATTCAAAACGATTTGTTGAAATGATTCCTATTTTGTCTCCAGGATTGATACCAACTGCAATTAAACCTTTAGCGGTTTTGTTAACTAACTCTAAGAATTCTTTTGTAGATATTGGAGTCCAAAAACCGTTAGATTTAGTTGAAAACATATCGTTTTTGGGATAGTTATTTAATTGATGGTAGGGTATATCGAATAATCTTTTCATAGCTGTAAATGTTTCGTATATTAATAAATATAATTAATTTATTTGATATAGATTTACTCCATGTTATATATTTCTTTCCCATTCCAATATGTAGTAGTGGAGTAGATTTTTTTATATTCCTTTATTTTGCTCAATGGGGATTCAAATATGCTAAAGTTTGCATTCTTTCCTTTTTCAAGTGTGCCTTGAAATTTTTCTGAAAAAGAAATATAGTTTGCCCAATTTGTTATTGACTTTAACGAATTAAGCAATACTAAACTATTTGTATTTGAGTAATTGGAAATCTTATCTAATAATTTATCAGATGCTTTACTACTACCAAATATATAGATTGGCGAAGTAACGTTATTTAATTCATTAAAACACAGAAAAAAATTGTTTATTTCCAAAATTTTCAAAGTACTATTTTGTTTTTTTTTAATATTAAATACAAACCATCTATGATCTAACTTATGATTTTTTAGCGATTGAATAATTAATGGTATGTTTTTTTCTCCAAGCTCAAGATTTATTCCTATTTGTAAAAAGTTGTTTTTTGCAACTGAGCAAGCTTCCAAAATAGTAGATTTATTTTCATTGGAAAGGGTGAAGCCAGCTATCCTAAAATTTTTATCTTTTTTTATGCGTTTCATTTTTCTTACATACTTTATATTTTCTGAAGATGGAGTTAAAAATATATGCCAAATTAGTTGCATTTTAGATGAGAAAAACAAAAGGTTTTGAAGTTGTTTATAATTTATTCCATGTATATAAACCTCTACAATGCCTTGTTCTAATTCTTGTGTTTCTATCTCTTCAAGAAACACAGAATCCCATTTTTTTAGAGTGTCCAAGTGTAAATTGCAGTCAGAAAAAGCGGGTAAAATTTCTCTTCCTTTAACATCAATTGTTTCATCTGCACGATATTTATTTAATATTTGACGCTCAGGTCCTATTTCAATAATTTTCCCATTAGCTATTGCCATTGCCTCGCCTGTTGTATTATTATCATCCATGCAGATGATAGAGGCGTTATGAAATAATTGATCTACTTTCTTTCCTTTTATGCAGTTACATAAAATAGGAATCAAAAAAATAAGTGAGATACTTTGTTTAATTTTTTGCATACAGCAGTATTTTAAATTTGTTTTTTACTTTTTTAAAGTCAATGCATAGTAACAGAACACAATATAAAAATGGTAAACATGGGATTTTATATCTTACGATTGCACCTAGAACAGGAACTGTCCATCCTATAAGAATTGATAGTAGGATTGTAAAATAAATTCCAAAATAGATATAGGGTAATTGTGCTAAAGTAGGTTTTTTAAAGCATACAATAACAAGAATCAAAAGTATAATTAGTGTGAAATTTTCTAATGCCGATAAAGCAAAAAACACGTTTTTTATTTCAAATATGTTCGGACGAAATAATCCATTAATAAATGCTTCTGGCATCGTTTTTACAAATGACCAAGAAGAATTGGTAAGCACTTTTACATGAATTGTACTACCTGCTTTTGTGTAATTAGCAACATTTATAAAATCTTTCTGTTTGTATTTTAGTTTCGTTAGAAAGTCAAGTCTAGCATCAATCTTCCCTATATTGAAAGCAATTATAATTAGTCCAATATTAACTAAGACAAATACTAATCCAACTTTTTTCGTCTTTGTGTAATGCGATAAAATCCAGGAAGATATACTAGGAATCAACAATATTAGCACATAGGTTTTTGTAATTACCAATAGACCTATCGTTAGAACAATTATGCCAATGTATAAGCTTTTGTTTTTTGTATAAATAAGTTGTGTAAAAGCAAAAAGAAATACGCCAATTCCAAATAATAAAATACTTTCTTTTAATACACCTGACCCCCAAAACAATAAGGAAGGAATTAGAAAACAGGCGATTATTAGTTCTGTTTTGCGTGCACTAAATTTTTCACTATATATTCTAAAAATACTAGTTAGCCCTATAAATGAAAGCATTGACAATACCAATGTGTGTACATGATAACAACCAAAAGAAATAAGATAAATTACTGCATTAAATCGAATTATGGTTGTGTTATCGTTAAAAACATTGCTTGTAAAAGGTTTGAACCAATAATTCGTTTTAACTAATAGATTATGTGTTTCAGCGGATTCATTTTGAATTCCAAAGATTATCTTCCAAAATTGGATTGGTGAAATTTTATATACCTTTTCGTATAGATATTTTGCATCATCAAAATATTTAAAAATGTCCGCTGTTTTTCGATCTGTATAATAATAGGTATAAACGAAATAGATACTTAATCCAAAAATAAATTTAAGCGTGAATAATAGACCTAATGTTTTGAATGAAATTCCTGAGTTAGTAAAAAAAGACCAAATTTTAATAGTAAATAATAGTAATAAATAGTAGAAAATGATGCAGAATAATTCTAAAAAAAAATGCATTTTATTTTTGAAGTTGCGGTTTAAATAACTGTGAATTTTTATATGTAAATTGAGTAATTTTTGATTTGTCAATTAATGCTAGTAAACTGAAAAGTAATAAGGGTAAAAGAGGTGCTTTATATCTTACTAAATTACCAAGTACAGGAACAAGTAGTCCTAAAAACGTATATGTAATAACGATAAATGTTCCTAAATAAAAAATTAGAATTTGTTGATTGATATTTAGTTTTCTTGGAAAAATAAATATCAACAACATTAATATTAAAATGAATATATTTTCCAAAGCAGGAAGAATGTATGTTAAAGAATGTATTTCAAAAATGTGAGGTCTTGCAAATCCATTACTAATTCCATATGGTATACACGCAAAAAAGTTAGATAATTCTCCATTCATTTTTTTTATGTTAACCAAACTTTTCGCCTTTGCTAACTTTGCCTCATGATAATAATCTGCTTGTTTAAATCGTAACATCTCTAGAATATTATAGTTGTTGCCTAAAACATTTTTCTGGTAAGAAATTTGGTTGACACGGTCGTATTCCTTACTTTTTTCTGATTCTGATTTATTTTTATAGTTGTAAATTACTGGGTTGTGCGTATAGGTCCAAATAAGAAAAAACATAAAAAAAACGGTGTATATTGAGAAAAATAATTTTTTTATATGTACTATTTTGAAATAGTTATATAAAACAAAACATAGCACAGAAGGAAGAATGAATCCAATCAAATACGGTTTTGTAAACATTAATGTTATTAGCCCTAAAATATATCCTGCAAAATAACTACACTTCCTTTTTATAAGTAGTTTAACGGTAAAATAAATGATTATTGTTAACGCTAAGAGTATTAGATTTTCTTTAAGTAAGCCAGTTGTCCATAATGCGATTGATGGAGTAATGAATAATAATAAGTAAAATGTTTTTTTGAATTCTAGATAAGGTGAAAGTGTTTTATAAATCGTAAATATTGCAATAAATGATAGCGTACTCATATATAGAATTGCAAGTAATAGATGGTTGTTAGTCAATAGATTTAAGATACTTGAAACTATAATTATTGTTTGGTTGTCATTATAAATCCCATAAGAATTTGGTTTTTCCCAAAATTGCATTTCGTTTAACAATTTTAGATTTTCTACATTGTTGATTTTTGAACCTTTAATTACAGACAGAAAATCAGAGAGGTTGTTTTTGAATATTTCAGCTAATTGTTTTCCATCATTAAAATATTTGTGGATATCATTTACGCGTGTATCCGGGTAATGATAAGTATAAATATACCAAAGTGCAATTCCCGAACCTATTTTAAATAAATACGATACTAGAATATATATATGTGAAATTTCATCTAATTTAAAATGTTTATTTTTTAGTGTTAAAAATAAAAAAGATATAGATATTAAAATAAATGCTAAATATTCCACACAAATGATTTTTACTCAAAGGTAGAAAGAAGTTTTTATTTCCCTATTTTTTAATAACTCTGTGTATATTTTTAAAAAATCATTGTGACTGCAAAACACTATTATGTGTATTTTTGTAATTCTTAAAAACATAAGCATGGAAAGTACTTTACATCAAGAAGCAACAGTAGAGCAAGCGATTGAACTTGGATTACGCACTGACGAATTTGAAATGATTAAGAAAATTCTAGGTCGAACTCCAAATTTTACAGAAACAAGTGTGTATTCTGTAATGTGGTCGGAACACTGTTCTTATAAAAATTCTATTTATTGGTTGAAACAATTACCGAAAGATGGACCTCATATGTTAGTTAAGGCTGGTGAGGAAAATGCAGGACTTGTTGATTTAGGTGATGGTATTGGATGTGTTTTTAAAATAGAGTCACATAATCATCCAAGTGCACTTGAGCCTTATCAAGGTGCTGCTACTGGAGTAGGAGGAATTAACCGTGATATTTTTACCATGGGTGCTCGTCCTATAGCTCAATTAAATTCATTACGTTTTGGAGATATTGATTCTGAACGTACAAAGTGGTTAGTAAAAGGGGTTGTAAAAGGGATTGGTGATTACGGAAATTCTTTCGGTATTCCAATTGTTGGTGGTGAAGTATTCTTTGATAGTTCTTATAATCAAAATCCCTTACTTAATGCTTTTTCAGCTGGACTAATCGATACAAAAAAAGTAATTTCAGCTAAGGCTAAAGGACCTGGTAATCCTGTTTATATTGTTGGTTCAGCTACTGGTAAAGATGGTATTGCAGGAGCGGCTTTTGCTTCTAAAGATATTACAGAAGATTCTGCGTCCGATTTGCCTTCAGTTCAAGTAGGAGATCCTTTTCAAGAGAAATTGTTACTAGAAGCTACAATGGAGTTAGCAGAAACTAATGCTATTGTAGGTATGCAAGATATGGGTGCTGCCGGTATTACATGCTCTACATGCGAAATGAGTGCTGGTGGAGGCGTAGGTATGGATATTTATTTAGATAAAGTACCTACTAGACAAGAAAACATGTTGCCATATGAGATTTTATTATCTGAGTCTCAAGAAAGAATGCTTGTTGTAGTTAAAAAAGGCGAAGAAGCTGTTGTGAAATCAATTTTTGACAAATGGGATTTACATGCGGAAGAAATTGGTGTTGTTACAGATTCTGGTCGTGTTAGATACCATATGCATGGAGAAATTGTTGGGGATGTTCCAGCAGAATCATTAGTTTTAGGTGGTGGAGCTCCGCAGAACCAACGTGAATATTCTGAACCGGCATATTTTAAGGAATATAAGAAATTCGATATAAATAACGTTCCACAACCAGAGGATTTAAAAGAGGTAGCAATGTATTTATTGCAACATCCAAATATTGCTTCTAAACGTTGGGTATATGAACAATACGACTCTATGGTTGGGACTAAAAACATGGTGACAAATCAACCATCTGATGCGGGTGTTGTTAATATTAAAGGAACAAACAAAGCATTAGCGATGACAGTAGATTGTAACTCACGCTATGTAAATGCTGACCCTGAAGTTGGAACAATGATTGCTGTTTCGGAAGCTGCCAGAAATATTACTTGTGCAGGTGGTGAGCCTAGCGCAATCACTAATTGTTTAAATTTTGGTAATCCATATAATCCAGAATCTTATTGGCAATTTGTCGGTGCTATTAAAGGTATGTCCACTGCTTGTTTAAAGTTTGAAACTCCTGTAACTGGTGGTAATGTTTCTTTCTATAATCAATCTGTAATTGGTGGTGTTGAGGTTCCAGTTTTCCCTACACCAACTATTGGTATGATTGGAGTACTAGCAGACAAGTCAAAATTAATGACACTTGATTTTAAACAAAAAGGGGACTTAATTTTTATTTTAGGAGATACTGTGGAAGATATAGCTTCTTCAGAATATTTAGCTTCTTATCACAAAATTCTTGCTTCTCCAGCGCCATATTTTGATTTAGAAAAAGAATATGTTTTACATCAAGCAATTAAAGGTTTGATCAATAATACACTAGTAAATGCAGTGCATGATTGTTCAGATGGTGGACTTTTTGTAACATTAGCTGAAATGTCATTTCCTAGAGGATTAGGATTTGATATTGTAACTGACTCAGAAATTAGAGAAGATGCATTTTTGTTTGGTGAATCTCAAGGGAGAGTAGTTGTTTCGTTGTCAGAGGATCAAGAAGAAGCATTTATTGAATTTATGCTAAATACTGGTGTTAATTTTACCTTGTTAGGCCATGTAACTAAAGGTAAGTTTGTTATTGATGATGAGCATTATGGTTTCTGCCACGAAGCTAAAGATATTTTTGATAATGCGCTTGCAATGAAATTAGATTAAAACTTCTTTTTTTATATTTATCCCAATAAGTGTTACTTGTTGGGATTTTTTTTGTGTTTAATTTTTTTTATTAGAATAAATGTTTCTTTTACTTGTGTCCGATTAAACTTTTTAAAAGCGGGATTTCCTTGATTGATTTCCCGCTTAAGTGTAATTTGGTTTTCCCGAACTAAATTTCATGAATAAAAATAGTTATTTTTTTGACAATCCGTTTTCGGACAGCTGATTTCTTTAATTGACAACACTAAAATTAAGACTGTCGTTAAGAAGCATAAT
>CANHRS010000018.1 GCA_947463445.1 Flavobacteriia bacterium
ATTTGATAGAGGATATTTATCTCCATACTTTGTTACAAATGCGGATAAAATGATTGTAGAAATGGAGAATCCATTAGTACTTATCTACGAGAAAAAGATTTCTAACATGAAAGAATTACTTCCAATTTTGGAACCAGTAGTTCAATCTGGTAAAGCACTATTAATTATTGCAGAAGACATTGATGGTGAAGCACTTTCTACGTTAGTAGTAAACAGAATTCGTGGTTCATTAAAAATTGCTGCTGTTAAAGCACCAGGTTTTGGAGATCGCAGAAAAGCAATGTTAGAAGATATCGCTATTTTAACAGGTGGTCAAGTTATTTCTGAAGAAAGAGGATATACGCTTGAAGCCGCAACATTGGATATGTTAGGAACTGCTGAAAAAATTGAAATTGATAAAGACAATACAACCGTTATCAATGGGGCAGGAAATAAAGAAGCTATTGCATCTCGTGTTGGTCAAATCCGAGCGCAAATTGAAACAACTACTTCTGAGTACGACAAAGAAAAATTACAAGAGCGTTTAGCTAAATTAGCTGGTGGAGTTGCTGTTCTTTATGTTGGTGCAGCTACAGAAGTTGAAATGAAAGAGAAGAAAGACCGTGTAGATGATGCTTTGGCTGCAACAAGAGCTGCTGTTGAAGAAGGTATCATACCTGGTGGAGGTGTTGGGTTCATTCGTGCAATTGAAGCCTTAGAAACGTTAAAAGGCATCAATGAAGATGAAAATACTGGTATTGCAATCGTAAAACGTGCCATTGAAGAACCATTACGACAAATCGTTGCTAATGCAGGCGGAGAAGGCGCGGTAATCGTTCAGAAAGTAAAAGAAGGAAAAGATGACTTTGGATACAATGCACGTACAGAAGTATATGAAAACTTATATGAAGCTGGTGTAATCGATCCAACAAAAGTTGCGCGTATTGCTATTGAAAACGCATCCTCTATTGCTGCTATGTTATTGACTACAGAGTGTGTTATTGCGGATGAAGTTGAAGACAATGCACCAATGATGGGCGGAGGAATGCCAGGCGGAATGGGTGGCATGATGTAAACCTGGATTTATAGGGTTGAGTTTTCTCAACCCTTTCTCATCCTTTCTTCCCTACTCGATAGGATAGAAAAAGATGTCTATATATAAAAAGGCTGCAATTATTTGTAGCCTTTTGCTATTTTAAAGGTTTTCCTTAGCTTCGACTCCGCTCAGCAGGACGGAAATAATAATCAATTTTTACATTCACTAAGTTTGACATTGTACATCAAATATTATTAACCTGAGTTCGATTCTTATTATATTAATATTAAGACGATTAGACTTCCTCCCTTGAGAAGAGAAAATAATATTTTCGAAGAACAAACGTTAGTGGAGTGATGATTGAGGTGGGTGAATTGTAATTTTAAACTAAAGTTGATTAATGTTTTGATTTGTAAATATTTAAGTCACCTCCCTTAATCCCTCCTCCCTTCGACAGGCTCAGGGTAAACAGGTGGGAAACCAAAGATGAGAAAATAAATTACTGGTTAAAAGTAATTTAACAATCGAACTCAGTTTATTAAATGGTCATCCTTCGAGAGCCTCAGGATTCGAATAGTCAACGCCAATACCGAATTAATCCCTGAGGCACCTAACAGACAAGCCATAAACCTTATTGTAGCCGTTGCCTCTGAACGCATTGCCATTGTTGGTGTTCAGGTTGCGGTTAAAAGCACTGTTTGTACTGGTCTCTGTAGAACTCCACCAGTTACCGTAGTTGCCAATGGTGCCGTAACCTCCAACGTTGTCGCGGTACCCGCCCGGAAGTGCCGAAAATAATGACGTATTCGTAGCGTCTGTGTTTGGGCTATTCCAGCTTGCTGTACCTACTTCTTTCATTTTACCTCCTGCTACGCTTGAGCCACCCAAATAACCTATTAAAACCGACCATTCAGCATCTGTAGGCACATGCCATCCTGTAGGACATACATTTTTATTGCCATTGGTTGTTTTACTCACTGCATACCCATTGTATAATTTACCGTATTTAGCATTATTGGCTAAATCGTTGTCATAATAAGACCATGATCCTGTGGTTAGATTTGACCATTGGGTATTGTCTGTAATGTTTGGTATAGCTGTTCCATCGTTATACTTTGTGACTTTTAGGTTCTCTGCCATCCATTGTTGAGTGCCTATTGTTACTGTTTTGTAGGTATTATTTTCTGCATCGGTTATATTTGGTCCAGGTTTCCCAGGGCAAGTACCTCCGGTTGTCCAAGTTGGCACTCCATCACACATCATTATACCCTGTCCATTTTCTCCCCCACTAGGTAAAACAGTTCCGCCAACAATACTTTCAGCTATTTTTGCATGAATAGCATACGGCACACTCAACAACTGGCTTGTCGTAGTTAAGGAATAACTTGTTCCACCTGCTGGATCCGTTTCTGTTTTTACAAAGTAAGGGCCTTTTGACCAGTCAATGCTTGCAAAAACGGTGGAAGAAGCGTCTTTTGTTCCGCCACCTATAGCGATGCTCACCAACCCATTGTCATTCGAAGTAGGTTTGTGTGTTTCCACATATACAGCATTTCCATTTTCAGAACCTTGCAACAAACTAATTTTCATCCCTATTGGTTTGTTAACTACAAGTGCATTATTTGACCCTCGAACTACTGCTTGATAACTAAAACTTTGTGGTGCTTGCGCCCATAAATTTGCGGTGATTAATACCGCTGATAAAACTGTAAAAATTTTGTTCATACTTACTGATTTTTAATGATTTTAAACGTTTGTACTTTTTTACCCTCGTTGTGAACCTCCACGAAATAGGTTGCTACTGGCAATTGTTTCATATCGATGGTAGTTTCTTCTGAAAGCATCGATGCTTCCGAAATTACTTTTCCTTCCAAATCAATTAGCTTATAAGCTAACTTTTCTTGTTTGTAATTACCAACGCGCAGGTTTAGGTTTTCCGTTGTAGGATTTGGAAAAGCATTCAACATAAAGTTAAATTTGTTTTCCTCTAAACTCAAGGTAGAAATTTCAAACGCGTGTTGCACTCCTTGACTCACCGAGCCAGAAGTATTAGAAACACTTTGATAGGCGACTTGTCCGATGGAATAGCTTATCGATCCAGAATTATTCGAAACAGATCCTCCAGAAGCAACTACAGAAGTTTGTCCATAAGAAACGATCCCTGTAAGTATAGATAAAAATGTGATAAGGTGTTTTTTCATAACTTATTATAATTTGGATTTTACAATCCATTTAAAGTGTTTATTTTCCAATGAAATTGAAATTGAATTTTAACTTCAATACTTATTCAAATATAATAAAATCTAAATACATCAGATTGAATGCTCTAGATAAAATAGATAAATAAAGACCGTTGCAAAAGTTATAGATCGAGGCGGAGTAAAAATTTAATACCGGAGTTTACTGTTGTAAATGAGGATGTTAAATTTTTGGTTCAACGATGAGTTAAGGGTTTTGCAACGGTCTTAAATTTTAAATAAACCTATATTATAATCCCAAATCACATGATCTAACTTGTACGCTAGAAAATTGTGCAGGAATACAATTCCAACAGAATTGGAGAAATGAGAATTCGTTGCTTTCTTTCGATAAACTCAAGATAAACTAACCTCAGCAACCGAATTAGAGGGATGAGTGACGAGTGACGAATTAAACCATAAAAGGCACATAAGGGAGAATTGAAACATTAAAATATATGTGGAATTGGGTAGAAATTAAGAACATTTAGGTCGCGGTGCGACTGTGAACCATACATGGAATATAAGGTGGGGTTTCGACTTCGCTCAACCTGACACCTCGACTTCGCTCTACTTGACACCTCGACTTCGCTCAACCTGACTAGAGTTGATTAGACTTGCTAGAATTGAAATATATTAAACAAAAAAACCCGACACTAGGCCGGGTTTAAAATATCTAAGAATGTTAATTTCTTAATATCTGTATTCGTGAGGTTTGTATGGTCCTTCAACTGCTACACCGATGTAATCAGCTTGATCTTTTGTAAGAACATCTAATTCAACACCAATTTTTGCTAAGTGAAGACGTGCTACTTTTTCATCTAAGTGTTTTGGTAAAGTATACACTTCATTCTCATATTTATCCGAATTCAACCACAACTCGATTTGAGCTAATGTTTGGTTTGTAAATGAGTTAGACATTACAAAAGATGGGTGACCTGTAGCACAACCTAAGTTTACTAAACGTCCTTCTGCTAACAAGATAATATCATTCCCGTTTACGTTGTATAAATCTACTTGTGGTTTGATTTCTACTTTAGAATGGCCATAGTTTTCATTCAACCAAGCAACACTAATTTCATTATCAAAGTGACCAATGTTGCAAACGATAGCTTTATCTTTCATTTTCAAGAAATGCTCTCCAGTTACGATGTCTTTGTTACCAGTAGTTGTAACGATGATATCTCCTAAATGAATTACGTTATTCAATTTTTTAACTTCAAATCCGTCCATTGCAGCTTGTAAAGCGCAGATAGGATCAATTTCAGTAACGATAACACGAGCACCAGCTCCTTGTAAAGAAGCAGCAGAACCTTTACCAACATCTCCGTAACCACAAACAACAGCAACTTTACCAGCCATCATAATATCTGTAGCACGACGAATTGAATCTACTAAAGATTCTTTACATCCGTATTTGTTGTCAAATTTAGATTTAGTAACTGAGTCATTTACATTGATTGCAGGAACTAATAAAGTGCCATTTTTAACACGTTCGTGTAAACGGTGAACTCCTGTTGTAGTTTCTTCAGATAAACCTTTAATTGCATCAGCTAATTGTGGGTAACGATCAAAAACCATGTTAGTTAAGTCACCTCCATCATCTAAGATCATGTTTAATGGTTGACTATCTGGGAAAGCATAAAGTGTTTGTTCGATACACCAATCGAACTCTTCTTCATTCATTCCTTTCCAAGCAAAAACTGGGATTCCAGCAGCAGCAATAGCCGCAGCAGCGTGATCTTGCGTAGAGAAAATATTACAAGAAGACCAAGAAACGTCCGCCCCTAATTCCACTAAAGTTTCAATCAATACAGCTGTTTGGATAGTCATGTGCAAACATCCAGCGATTCTAGCACCAGCTAAAGGCTTGGAAGCACCATATTCTTCTCTCAAAGACATTAAACCTGGCATCTCTGCTTCCGCTAATGTAATTTCTTTTCTACCCCAATCTGCTAGGGTAATGTCTTTTACTTTAAACGCTAATTTTTCTGTTGTGTTTGTCATACTAGTTTTTTTAGTACTATAAAATTACAAAAGAAGTAATGATAAAAAAAACATTTTTACGAAAATAAAATGCGAGTTTTATAGCATTCGGATAGACAGATTGTTGGAATTAAAAAAACCACCCAAAAGGTGGTTTAAAGTAAAAAATGATGTATTGTTTGGTCGTAATTTTTGTGTCATAGAAGGAGACGCAATGCATTGCGTCTTTACGAGAGCTTTGCAAGCTCTTCTTTAGCGATTGTTGAAATTACTTTTCCGTCTGCTTTACCTGCTAATTTACCAGATAATACCCCCATTATTTTTCCAATTTCTTGCGGTGATTTAGCACCAGTTTGAGAGATTGCAGCTAATACTTCTTGACGAACTTCATCTTCATTCATCATTTTAGGCAGGTAAACTTCCATTACTTGCGCTTCAAACAATTCATCTTTCGCTAAGTCTTCTCTATTTTGAGCAACATATACAGCATATGTTTCCATACGTTGCTTGTGTAGCTTCATGATAATTTTAATTGCAACATCATCCGAAACCTCTCCATTACCTCCAGAAGTAGCTTCTAATAATAGTTTAGATTTAATATCTCGTAATGCTTGCAATTTTTCTTTTTCTTTAGCTAACATCGCATTTTTGATGTCCGAAGAAATTTGTTCCATAAACCCCATAATCAATCTACGTTATCGTGTAAAAAAGAATTGTTACTTCTTAAAGAAATATTATCTCCATTTCCAGAAACACCATAACGAGAAACCGAATTTTCCACACTTGGTTTAGACTGATCTAATTGAATATTTCTTCTTTCATAAGCTGGTTCTTTTTCTAATTGTGTTAAACCGTCTGCTTTTTTAAGTTTTTGTGTATAGGCATTTAAACGCTCCATACGTTCTTGTTGAATTTTCAATTGTTCCTCAGAAGTCATTGAAGATTTAGGAGCTGTTCTAATACTATTTTCTAAAGGAACAATAGCATCATCTAATTCAAGCGTATGCACGATTTTCTCGTCTGAAACTGGAGTTTTAACTTCATTATTTGGAACTAACTCTACTTCTTGATTTGTTGTAGTTTCTACTTCCCAAACTAAACTTACCGGTTCGGATTCTTTTTGTGGTTCAAGAGTAGGTTTAGCAGTTTCATCTACCCAATTTCTAACTGTTGATTTAACTTCTAAAGAAGGATCAACAGTTTTCAAAAAAGGTTCATTATTATTTTCAACAGATGTAGTAGGTTCAGCCTTAGGTGCTACTTCTGTCGGTTTAACTAATTGCGACGTAATTTCATTTTTTGGCTCCTCATGTAAAGGGCGAACGATCTTTTCTGGAGCCTTCTCAAAACCCGTGATAGGAGATGAATTGAATCCAGTAGCAATTAATGTTACACTTAATTTTTCACCTAATGTTGGATCGTAACCATGACCCCAAATTACATCTGCAGAAGAACCTGCTTCATCTTGAATAAAGTCAGTGATTTCAGTAATTTCATCCATCAACACTTCTTTATCACCGTATGTAATATTTAACAATACAAATTTTGCACCAGCAATATTATTATCATTTAATAATGGTGAATCTAGCGCTTCAGTCACACAACGAATAGCTCTATCTTCTCCTTCTACTGCAGCAGAACCCATAATCGCAACACCAGAATCTTTCATCACCGTGTATACGTCATTAAAGTCGACGTTTACAGAACCAGTAACTGAAATTAATTCAGCGATTCCTTTTGCAGCAACCGTCAATACATCATCCGCTTTCGAGAAAGCATTATTAATTGTAAGGTTACCTGTCATTTCACGTAGCTTCTCATTATTAATAACCAATAATGTATCCACTGCTTGACGCATTTCTTCTAAACCAAGTTCAGCTTGTTGTCTTCTTTTACGACCCTCGAAACCAAAAGGAACTGTAACAATACCAACTGTAAGAATACCTAATTCTCTTGCTACACCTGCAATTACAGGAGCTGCACCAGTACCAGTACCACCACCCATTCCAGCAGTAACGAAAACCATTTTTGTATTTTCGCCTAGAACAGATCTAATTTCATCAATATTCTCAATTGCTGCATTTTTACCAATCTCTGGAATTGCACCTGCACCATTACCTTCTGTTAAGGATGCACCCAATTGAATTTTGTAAGGAACTGCGGAGATATCTAACGCTTGTTTGTCAGTATTACAAACAATAAAATCTACTCCTTTAATCCCGAGATTATACATGTGATTAACAGCGTTGCTTCCGCCGCCACCAACTCCGATAACTTTAATGATAGATGAAATGTTTTTTGGTAAATCGAATTCCATTTTTTTATGTTTTTATTTTTTGAATGTTGCTAAGCTAAGCAACATTGTTTTTTTTGTTATATACTAATTGATATGTTGTAGTACAACATAACTACTATTCAGGTTCTTTCAGAATTCCTTCTAATTTTTCAAAAATAGATTTAAAAAATGGACCTCTTGATTCTTTTTGAACAGCTTTTTCTTTTTTATTTGGTTGACCTTCTTGTTCAGAAGTCGTTTCGTTTGCTTGTAATTTTTGTTTCACATCTATTGACTGAAAGCCTTTTAAAACCAAACCGATACCAGTAGAGTACATTGGACTTGTCAAATTTTCAATTGTATTAGAACTTCCTAAGTGTTCTGTAGGATACCCAATACGTGTATCAATTCCAGTAATATATTCAAAAAGTTGTGTAATATGTTTTAATTGAGAACCACCACCTGTTACTACAATTCCTCCACTTAATTTTCTTTCAAATCCAGAATTTCTGATTTCATAGTGCACGTGCTCAATAATTTCTTCCATACGTGCTTGTATGATACTTGCTAAATTGCGCAAAGAAATTTCTTTTGCTTCTTTTCCACGAACACCTGGAATACAAACTACTTCATTTGTTTGACATTCGCTTGCTAATGCAGAACCATATTTCACTTTTAAAGCTTCTGCATGTTTTTTCATGATAGAACAGCCTTCCTTAATATCTTCCGAAATAATATTTCCTCCGAAAGGTATTACTGCAGTATGACGAATTATTCCTTCATGGAAAATTGCAATATCTGTAGTTCCACCACCGATATCTACCAAAACTACTCCTGATTCTTTTTCGTCTTCTGACAAAACAGCTTCAGCGGACGCTAGTGGTTCAAGAATTGTATCTTTAATAACTAGTCCAGCTTTTTCAACACAACGGTTAATATTTTTAACTGCAGAAACATGTCCAGTAATGATATGGAAATTTGCCTCTAAGCGAGATCCAGCCATACCGATTGGATCTTTGATACCATATTCATTATCCACAATATATTCTTGCGGAAGTGCATCAATAATTTCCTCTCCAGGCTCCATAGACAAACGATACATATCGTCTCTCAATGCATTAATGTCGCTAATTGTAATTAGATCATCTGTTTTTCTTCGTGTTAGAATCCCTCTGTGCTGGTAACTTTTAATATGCTGCCCAGCGATCCCTACATTTACAACACGAATAATCAAATCGCCTTCTACGCGAGACTGAGCTTCTTTAACAGCTAATTCGATGGAATCAATTGTTTTTTCGATGTTAGAAACAACTCCACGCGAAACACCTAGAGAATCGCTTTTCCCCATTGATAAAATTTCAATTTTACCATGTTCGTTCATTCTACCAACGAAACATGCGATTTTCGTTGTTCCAATATCTAAACCTACAATTAATTGACTCATATTTAATCTGCTTTCGGATCTGATCCTAATTGTTTTTTACTACAAACTACTTGATTTTCATACTTCAGATTAAAACAATCATACGTACTCCAACCTTCATAGGGAATGCCCTCCTTGTAAAAGTCTGCTAATTTACGAAATTTAACTTTAACTTCCTCATTAGAAAGGGCACTTCCAAAAATAATTTTTTGGTCTCCTACACGAGGTACGAGCACAAAATCACCATTTTTTTCTTTATGGATTTGACCTATTTGCAAAGAAAAGAATGGATCATTACAAACATAGCGAGAAATTCTGTAGATATCGTCTAAGGAATATTTAGTTATTAAATTTTTGTTGTTAATAATTTTATTAACTGTCAACCCATTATTTCTATCTATTATATCCCCTGTAACTACCACTACCCTAGCTGTATATAAATAAGATGGTGAAATGGTATGACCTAATTCATCCAAATAAAAACTTTCTCCATAATTATTAAAAACACGTGCAATTGGTCTTCTAATTTTAACATTAATTGCCCAATCTCCACCTAATTTTGTATAGACATTACAATCAAGTACTTCTGTCATGCCATTTACAAATTTTTCGATACGATTAAGTTGTAATTGCTTGTTCTTTTGATTTGCAACGATTAACCCTTTACGTTTTAAACGAACATATAATTCTTTTTCCGTTAAAAATGCATTTTCGTCTTGAATATCAATGTGAATTTTTGGTGTGTTAAGATTAGCACCTTTCTGCTGACTATTTGTAATGGCAAGAATCACAACTATTGTCGCGAAAAAAAGTGTCCAAAAGGTAATTTTAAGCCAAGTTTTCATAGTTCGTGTTTTGTAAAACAGTAGAATTTATTGTCTAATCTAGAATCTAACTGTATTTTTTATTTTTTCTTTAAGTGGTTTTACCAGTCGGTCAATATCCCCTGCACCTACGGTTAAAACTACTTGATTTGAAGTCAGTTCAAATGCTTCAACTAATTCTTCCTTAGCAATCAATCGCTTTGATTTAGCGGTGATTTTAGCCAGTAAAACATCACTTGTTACCCCAGGCATAGGCTTTTCTCTGGCAGGATAAATAGGTAATAGATACAAATCATCAACTAGTGATAATTGTTGTGCAAATCCCTCCATAAAATCATTTGTACGGGAAAACAAATGCGGCTGAAAAACCAATGAAATTTGTTTTGTAGGATACAATAATCGGACAGAATCTATCAAAGCTTTTAACTCCGTTGGATGGTGCGCATAATCATCTATATAGACAATATCTTCCGTTTTAACGTGGTATTCAAAGCGACGTTTAACTCCCGAAAATGTATTTAATCCATGGCGAATTTCCGTTTCTGACAATCCAAGAAAAATACATAAAGCGATACACGCAAGGGCATTTTCCGCGTTATGTATACCAGGTAATCCTAAACTAATTTTATTCCAAATTTGCCCTTCGAAAACAACATCCATTACTTGCATTCCATTTTCAGAGCGTAGATTAGCACCTTTAAAATCTGCTTCATCCGTTAACGAATAGGTAATTACATTAGCCTGACTCGTTAATGGCAATCCTTTTTTAATCACCAATAAACCATCGTGATTTATCAAATTGGCATACTCTTGGAATCCTTGTAAAAATGTTTCTTCATCCCCATAAATATCTAAGTGGTCTGGGTCACACGCCGTAATTATAGATGCAAATGGATTTAATTGTAAAAATGAGCGATCAAACTCATCTGCTTCGATCACCGTGAAATTAGAGGATGTAGATGCAATAAAATTGGTGTTATAATTCGTTGAAATTCCACCTAAAAACGCATTACATTGTAAGGAAGAAGAAAATAAAATATGTGCAAGCATGGTACTTGTAGTAGTCTTTCCATGAGTACCCGCAACACACAAGCCTTTGGAATTATGCGTGATTAAACCCAAAATTTGAGCCCGTTTTAAAATAGTAAATTCTTGCTCTAAAATAAACACGTACTCCAACATATCTTTTGGAATCGCAGGTGTATAAACAACCAATGTTTCATCCTTATCTATTTGTTTTCCAATTTCTTCTCCTAAGTCTTCAAAATGAATCAAAATACCTTCTTCCATTAATGCATCTGTTAATGGGGATGGTGTTTTATCATATCCACTTACTTCAAAACCCTTTAACTTAAAGTAACGTGCAAGCGCAGACATTCCAATTCCTCCGATACCAAGAAAATATATTTTTTTGAACGAATTTAAATCAACGTTATTTATCATAACATGCATTTTTCAATTTCATTTACAATCAATTCCGCCGCATTTGGAATAGCAAAATCGCGCAATTTTGTAGCCATTTGCTTACCTGAATTATCATTTTTTACTAATTCAATACTTGTTTGAATTAATTTTTCTTTTGCTTCTTTGTCCGTAACTATAAGTACAGCATCTGCCAATGATTTCGCATTATGCGTCTGGTGATCATCTGATACATTAGGAGAAGGAACCAATATCGTAGGTTTTTCAATAATCGTTAATTCAGATACAGACATTGCACCAGCTCTTGAAATAATCACATCCGCTGCAGCATACGCTAAATCCATTTCCTTGATGAATTCAAACAAATGAATCCCTTTAGAAGCTAACTCAGCTTGTTGATTCGTATAATTTGGAAAATAAAACTTTCCGCACTGCCAAATCACCTGTACATTCGCATCCACAATTTTATCTATACTACCTATTAAACTTTCATTCAATGTTCTTGCTCCTAAACTACCACCAATTATTAAAATGGTTTTTTTAGAAGCATCTAACTTAAAATGAATTAATGCATTGTCTTTTTTACCATCAATCGATACCATTTCATTTCGAACTGGATTTCCTGTCAATACGATTTTTTCCTTTGGGAAAAATTTATCTAAATTAGGATATGCAACACAAATTTTAGAAACTACTTTTGAAAGTATACGGTTTGTTTTTCCTGGAAATGAATTTTGTTCTTGTACAACAGTTGGAATATTTAGTAACGAAGCAATTCTCAAAATAGGTCCAGAAGCATAGCCACCAACGCCAATAACTGCTTGTGGTTTAAATTTCTTCAGAATAAAAAAAGCTTTTATTAGACTATATACTAACTTAAATGGCAATAGGAAGTTTGAAAAAGCAATTCTACGTTGAAAACCAGTAATTGGTAAGCCAATAATGGAATACCCAGCTTGTGGTACTTTTTCCATTTCCATTTTACCAGAAGCACCAACAAACAAAATATCAGCAGTTGGATTACGATGTTTCAATTCATTCGCAATTGCGATAGCTGGAAAAATATGTCCACCTGTACCACCACCAGATATAATTATTTTTTGTGTATTCATTACAATTTTATTTTATAAAATGGGGAGGTTGCAGTGCATCATCCTTACAAACATTGCTGTATTCCTACTCCTCATCCAAAGAAACATCGGATTTGATATTTTTAGACTGTTTATAAGCAATCGATTGTACCATACCAATTGCGAGACAAGTCATTATCAAAGCAGAACCACCCATCGCAAGTAAAGGCATATTTTGACCAGTTACCGGAAAAATACCTGTACAGACCATCATATTTACCGTAGCTTGCGTTAACAATAATATTCCTATCCCGATACAGAGATAGGTTTCAAAAAGTTTATCCGACCTCAATCCAATACGAATAATTCTAAAGAGTAATATGCAATATAAGAAAACCAAGATAATTGCAGAAAAGGATCCGAACTCTTCCACAAAACTTGAGAAATAAAAATCTGCATATGCCTCTGGTAAATATTCTTTTAATTTTCCATCCCCTACTCCTTGGCCAAAAAAACCGCCATTAAAAATTGCTAATTCGGCGTTCATGGATTGTGCGTTAGCTTCCACATCTTTATCCGTTTCTAGACGATTTGTAATCCTATTTTTCCAGGTTTCATACCGTGGTAAAATATTTAAAGAAGGAGCTGAAACATGAATTAAAACTAAAAGCCCAGCAAGCGCAATACCACCTCCAATTGCAGCCAAAATTTTAGTAAAAGGAAATTTTCCTATAATTAAAAGTAAAAAAGAGATACAAAAAAGTAAAAAAGCAGTAGAGAAGTTATCTTTAAAAATCAACAGACAAATTGCTATAATCGGCAACATGATTGGCCAAAAACCACTTTTCCAAGAATTAAAAGAATCTTTCTTTTTGACTAATAACCGAGAGAGATAGACAATCAAACCTAATTTTGCGAAATCGGACGATTGAAAGGTTAACCCAACAAATGGAATTTTCACCCATCTACCTGCTCCATTTACCTTAGCTCCAAAGAAAAAAGTAAATAAAAGTAATAGGATAGAACCATAAAACATCAGTCGTGCAAACTTTGAAAAATATGCTGGATCTTTTCGATGTATCCAGAACATAGTAATAAATCCAAGTATTACATAAATCAAATGTTTAAACAGATATTTAAATGGGGTACCACCTTCTATTTTTACTAAAATTGGGACAAAACTGTAGACACTTACTAACGAAAAAGCTAGTAAAATCAATGTGATCACCCAAATCCCGCGATCTCCTTTTAGGTATGAAAAAAACTTATCCAAGGAATAATTATAATGCTCTTACAGCAGATTTAAACTGATTTCCTCTATCTTCATAGTTTTCAAAAAGGTCGAAACTCGCACAAGCTGGAGATAATAATACCGTTTCCTCTTTTTTAGCTAAACGATAACCATAACTTACAGCTTCCATCGCAGATCCTGCTTCAACAATGGTTTCAACAACACCATTGAACGTATCTTTGATTTTTTGATTTTCCGTACCTAAGCAGATAATTGCTTTCACTTTATCTTTTACTAAATCTAATAATTCAGAATAGTCATTTCCTTTATCTACACCACCAACGATCCAAACAGTTGGAGCTTCCATACTTTCTAATGCAAACCATGTTGAATTTACATTTGTTGCTTTAGAATCATTGATAAATGAGATTCCATGTACTTTGGCAACAAACTCCAAACGGTGTTCCACATTTTGGAAGTCAGAGAAACTATCTCTTACCACCTCCTTACGGATTTCAACTAGTCGAGAAGCGATACCTGACGCTAACGAATTTTGCACATTGTGCTTGCCTTTTAAGGCTAAATCATGAATAGACATAATAAACGGATCTTTATTTATATTTAAGGTTAATTGTTTTTCATCTGCATACCCACCGTTCTCAATCACTTTACGAATCGAAAAAGGAAGTGTATTTACATTTGTTTTTATTTTTTCTAAATTGGAAGTAATCACCTCATCATCTGCATTGTAGATGAAGAAATCATTTTCTCCTTGATTTTGAATAATTCTAAATTTTGCATTTACATAGTTTTGCATATCGTATGCATATCGATCTAAATGATCTGGGGTAATATTTAGTAGAATTGCAATATTTGCTTTAAAGTCAAACATGCCATCCAATTGGAAAGAGCTTAACTCTAAAATATACCAATCAAAATTTTCCTCCGCAACTTGTTTAGCAAAACTTTTCCCCACATTTCCTGCTAATCCTACATTTATACCAGCCTTTAGAAATGTATGATACGTTAGCATCGTAGTAGTAGTTTTTCCATTACTACCTGTGATGCAAACTGTTTTAGCAGTATTGTAATACCCTGCAAATTCTATTTCAGAAATTACCGGAATATTTCTTTCTGTAAATTGTTTAACAACAGCAACTTTATCTGGAATACCAGGTGATTTTACAACTAGATCTGCATCTTTAAGAATCTCTATTGTATGTTTCCCCTCTTCCCAAGCAATTTCATATTGGTTCAATTCTTCTTTATATTCTGGTGAAATCACACCAAAATCAGATACAAACACTTTCCAACCGTATTTCTTTCCAAGAATTGCAGTACCAACACCGCTTTCTCCAGCACCTAAAATCACTAAATATTTCCCTTCGCCTTTCATTTTATCTAACTTTAAGCGTTACAATAGTGATAACCGCTAATAAAACAGCAACAATCCAAAAACGGGAAACAATTTTTGCTTCGTGTATTCCTTTTTTTTGGTAATGGTGATGTAATGGAGCCATAAGAAAAACTCTACGTCCCTCTCCAAACCGTTTTTTGGTAAGTTTGAAATAGCCAACTTGAATCATAACGGATAAATTTTCAATTAAGAATACACCGCATAATACAGGGATTAATAATTCTTTTCGCACTGAAATTGCAAATACAGCTATGATACCACCAAGTGCTAAACTTCCAGTATCTCCCATGAATACTTGCGCTGGGTATGAATTATACCATAAAAATCCAATACAAGCACCTACGAAAGCCGAGATAAACACCACCAATTCTTCTGCCGCTGGTATATACATCACGTCCAAATAATCTGCAAAACGAACATTTGAACTTACGTATGCAAAAATCGCAAGTGCGATTCCAATAATTGCGGAAGTTCCTGTAGCTAAACCATCTAGTCCGTCCGTAATATTTGCCCCATTAGAAACTGCAATCACAATAAAAATGACAATTGGAATGAAAATTAACCAACCCCACGATTTGTGTACATCGTGTACCATCCAATTATAATTAAACTCATTCCCTTTAATAAACGGAATAGTTGTTGTCATATCACGTGTTTCAATCCAAACAGAATTAGAATCTTTTGCAAATTCTGCATGGTGACTATTTACAACACGTTCATCTTGCGTTAGTACATGTGTTTTAGGAACCAACTTATGTACTTTAACATTGTCATTAAAATACAAAATGGAGCCAACGATAATTCCCACACCAATTTGACCAACTACTTTAAATTTCCCAGCTAAACCTTCTTTGTTTTTCTTAAATACTTTAATATAATCATCTAAAAACCCTATTAAACCTAACCACACTGTGGAAATCAACATCGTGATAACGTATACGTTATGTAGTTTCGCAAACAATAAGGTTGGAATAATGATGGCACTTAAGATGATGATTCCTCCCATTGTTGGAGTTCCTGATTTTTCTACTTGTCCAGCAAGACCTAAATCACGTACTGTTTCTCCAATTTGTTGACGACGTAAAAGATTAATTAATTTTTTTCCAAAAACGATGGAAATAATTAAGGAAACGATCAAAGCAAGTGCAGCTCTGAACGAAATAAAATGAAACAATCCAGCTCCAGGAACATTCCATTTGTCTAGTAAGTCGAATAAATAGTATAGCATTATTTCTCTAGTTTTTCAAAAAGGTTAGTTACAATTTTTAGGTCATCAAAAGGGTATTTCACCCCTTTAATTTCTTGATACGTTTCGTGGCCCTTCCCCGCAATTAAGATGATGTCGTTAGGTTCTGCCATCGCACAAGCAGTTTTTATTGCTTGTTCTCTATCGGTTATCGACAATGTTTTTTTATAGTATTGTCCTTCTACCCCTTCCATCATTTGTGCAATAATATCTTCCGGATTTTCGGAACGAGGATTATCGGAAGTAATGATTACTTTGTCGCTCAAAGCACAAGCAACTGCAGCCATTTTAGGTCTTTTAGTAGTGTCTCTATCGCCACCACAACCTACTACAGTATAAACTGTTTCATTTTTAGTACGAATAGAAGCAATTGTTTGAAGCACGTTCTCTAAAGCATCAGGTGTGTGAGCATAATCGACAATAGCAGTAATTCCACCTTCGCTTCTTACCTGTTGGAAACGACCTACAACTGCATCTAGCTTACTTATAACCGTTAATGTTTCAATTTTATCTTGCTCTAAAAGAACAGCAACTGCATAAACCGCTAATAAGTTATATGCATTAAATGAACCTAATAATTTTGTCCAAACTTCTTGGCCATCTATCGTTAAAACCAATCCAGAAAATTGATTTTCGATAATTTTCACTTTGAAGTCTGCTGGTGTTTTCATGGCATACGAAGCTTTATGTGCATTCGTATTTTGAAGCATCACCGTTCCATTTTTATCATCCGTATTTGTCAATGCAAATGCATCTTTATTTAAAGCATCAAAAAAGCCTTTTTTTGCTTTAATATATTCTTTAAATGAACCATGATAATCTAAGTGATCATGTGTAATATTAGTAAATACACCTCCAGTAAAACTTAAACCACTAATTCTTTGTTGCACTACAGCATGAGAACTCACTTCCATAAAGCAAAATTCACATCCTTCAAGCACCATTTGAGCCAATAAAGCGTTTAGAGTCAATTGATCTGGCGTGGTATGAGTCGCTGGAACTTCCACTGTTCCAATTTTATTTACGACTGTCGATAATAAACCAACTTTGTACCCTAATTCTGTAAATACTTTATGTAAAAGCGTTACTATCGTCGTTTTTCCATTTGTACCTGTAACTCCTACCAATTTCAAAGCAGATGAAGGATGTTCATAAAAATTGGATGCAGCCACCCCTAATGCAAACGAAGTATCTTTTACAACAACTAATGTCACCCCTGTAGGAACTTCCATTTCTACTTCTGATAAAATAGCTTTACATCCTTGTTGAATTACATTTGAAATAAATGAATGGCCATCTACTTGCGTACCTTTAATTGCTACAAACAATGTACCTTCCACCGCTTTTCTGGAGTCAAAAACGATTTGATCAATAGAAACTGATACATCTCCCCGAACAGAAAGAATATCGCAATTAATTAATATGTCGTTTAGTGTTTTCATCAATTTAAAGTCAATTCTATTAAACCACCTCTATAAATTTGTTTCCCTGGAAAAACGGATTGTTTTGTAACTTTACCATATCCTTTCAAACTTACATGCATCCCTGCGTTTTCAATTAAATAAACGGCATCTTTAGCATTCATCCCAACAACATCTGGAACTAAATTTTTTGTAATTAAACGCTTATGAAATTCTATTACGTTTCTTTGTTTTTCGGTAGAAATCCATTCATCTTCCGATGTTTGTCTAAATGGGATTTTCAATTTTCCTAAGATTTTTTTCAAATCATAGCGATTACCATCTTTAGAAACTGGTATTTCCCAAACACGTTTTCCTTTTTCATTGATGGCTTTGTGGTATTTTAAACTAGAGGCGTACACTTTATTCGCAATAGCAGAAAATACAGTACCTGACATAACAGAGCCATATACATTTTCACCGATTGCTTCCACTGAAACAATACAAGAATACCTCGGGTTTTTCACTGGAAAATAACCTACAAATGATGCTAAGAAAATACGTTCTCCTTTACCTGCTTTTGCCGAACGATCATTCATTACTTGCGCTGTACCGGTTTTACCCGCAATTTCAAAATAGGAAGAAGTTAATTTCTTACCTGTTCCATTCGTCATTACACCTTCTAAACATCCTTTCAAAATTTCAAGGGTGCTTTTGGAACAAATTTTTTGTCTTAATACAACTGGCTGAAACGTTTTAATAACTTCTGCACCTCGACGAATTTCTTGTACAAACTGAGGTCTAACTAACTTACCCTCATTTGCAATTGAATTATAAAACGCAAGGGTTTGTAAAGGTGTTTGCTGAAATTCATATCCAACAGCCATCCAAGGTAAAGAAAGTCCAGACCATTTTTTAGTTCCAGGACGATGCACCGTTGGATTTGGTTCACCCGATAAATCAATTCCTAATGGTTCCGTTAATCCAAATTCATCCAAATGTCTTAGAAACTCTTGTGGTTCATCTTTGTATGCTTTATAAATAATTTTAGAAATAACATTGGATGATTTCTCAAAAGCTTGTTGAATAGAGATACGACCATAATTATGTCTCTTAGCCTCATTTAAAGTTCTACCTCTGAAAGTGTAACTACTTGCCGCTTGAACAGTATCTGTAATTTTAAATTTATCATCCTCTAAACCGGCCATTAAAGATGCTAATTTAAAAGTAGATCCAGGAACTTCCTTCATCCCAATTGCTTGGTTATACAATTCGTAATACTTACCATCTTCTTCAGAAAGAGCAAGGTTTGCAATCGCTTTCACAAATCCAGTTTTCACATCCATCACAATTACACACCCGTTATTTGCTTTCTTATCTTTTAATTGTTTGTGCAATTCATTTTGTGCTACCTCTTGAATTTCTTTATCAATTGAAGTAATTACGTCTGCTCCTTCAATCGCTTCTTTCGTAATTTGCCCTCTTTTTTTCCAACCTGTAGCCAATTTTTGCTCTACTTCCTCACCCGGTTCTCCAGCTAAATAATCGTGAAAAGCACCTTCAATTCCAACACGTAATTCAGGTTTTCCTGGTATGTGTTGATAATAACCTAAGGTTCTCTTTAATAAATCTCCAAAAGGTCTTTTTCTAATTATAATTTCTTCATTATCAATTAAACCACCTTTATTTCTTCCTTCTTTAAAAATTGGGAAAGATTTAATATAACGACGTTGTTCATTAGTAACTTTTTCTTTAATCTTCAAATAACGATTTTTGCGCGCGCGCGCCTTACGTACATAGTTTTCAAACTCCCTAGGATTCGTGTATACCTTTGGAAACATTCTACTCATCTTAATCGATAGATCGGTAATTTGACTATCAAACAATTCTTTTGAAGGTACCGTTGGATCCATGTATAAATTGTAATAGGAAATTGAAGTAACCAAAGAAACTCCATTACAATCAAGTACTTCTCCCATCCGCGGATAACGTTTCACATAACGAATTGGCATTTTTCCTGCAGAATCATCGTTAGAAAGTTCTGAATTTTGCTTGCCCGTTTTATCTAATTGGATTCTGACAACTTGGACAATAACAAGAACCATCGCTATTACAAATAGCGAATAAACCAAATAGGCTCTTAATAATAATCCTTGTCTTTCGGTCATTTAACTTCCTGCTTAATTCGAATTACTTTTGCTGGTTTTGTCGTTTCATACAAACCTCTAGCTTCTAATTTTTTTATTAATATTTCTCTTTTTGTTGCTTCCTCTAATTTCGCTCTAGTCTCAACAAATTCAGCAGTTTTCGCATCTAGTTCCACTTGGGTACTTTCCATTTCTTTCACTAAACTTTTACCGTAATAGCCTTTGGAAATAACGATAATAAACATGGCAAACAAGAAGAAAACATAAGTTAAGTTGTTGATTACAAAATCTTGCACCAAAAACTCTCCATTTAAAATTTGAAGAAAAATATTAGAGGACTTTCCCTCCTTCTTTTTCTTTATTTTTTTTCGCTTCGGAGATTGAGTAACTTCCTCAATTACATCCTCTTTCTTGATGTATTCGTTATCCATTTTCTCGTTCTGCTATTCTTAATTTTGCACTTCTAGCTCTTGAATTGACTGCAATCTCTTCTTCCGAAGGTGAAACTGGCTTTCTTGTAATATCACTAAACGGTTTTAAGATATTTCCGAAAAAATCCTTTTCAATGTGACCATCTAGATTTCCACGCTTTAAGTAATTTTTAACTAATCGATCTTCTAAAGAATGGTAAGACATTACCACTAATCGGCCACCTGGCTTCAACACCTCTCCTGTTTGCATCAAGAATTTCTCCAATACATCCAATTCGTTATTCACTTCCATGCGGATCGCTTGAAACACTTGTGCAAAAAACTTGTGATCTTTGAATTTTGGTGCAATCGGTGCTAAAACCTCCATTAATTCACCAGTAGTATGAATTGGACTAGCTTGACGTGCTCTACAGATCGTTCCTGCAATCTTTCCCGGAGAGGTTAACTCACCATACTTGCGTAAAATCTTAATTAATTGATCTTCTTCATATTCATTCACCACCACAAATGCAGATAATGCACCATTTTGATTCATACGCATATCCAACGGATCGTTAGAACGAATGGAAAAACCACGTTTACCCTCATCAAACTGATGGGAAGAAACACCTAAGTCTGCTAAAATCCCATCTACTTTTTCAATCCCCATGGCACGTAAGTGATTTTTAAGGAAGGAAAAATTAGAAGGAATCAAGTGAAAGTTTGATGCTTCCCAAGCATTTGCTAATGCATCTGGATCTTGGTCAAAAGCAATCAACTGACCTTTTTCTGAAAGTTTTGAAAATATAGCTTTTGAATGTCCGCCACCACCAAAGGTAACATCAACATACACCCCGTCAGGATGGATATTCAACCCTTCCAAACAAGCCTCAAGCATTACTGGTACGTGGTATACTTCTTTATTCTGTGTCATCGATATCACCCATTACTTCCTCTGCCAAATCAGCAAAGTCTGCCATGTTTCCTTCGATAACATCGAAGTACTTGGTTTTATCCCAAATTTCAATTCTGTCGTTGTACGCAATCAGCATAACGTCCTTATCCAACCCTACTCGATCCATCAACATCGATGGAATTAAAATCCTACCAACACCATCCAAGGCAATTGCTTTCGCACCTTGATGAAACAAACGGTAGAACATACGGTTTTTAGGCTTAAACAAATTCATTTTAGAAAGTTTATCACTCAATCTATCCCATTCATTCATTGGGTAAAGTGTTAAACAATCTTCAAATCCTTTATTCAACATGAATTTCTCTTGGGCAGCAGGAGACAATTGCTTACGCAATGACGCAGGAAATAAGAAACGCCCTTTCGCGTCTAATCTTACTTCATATTCTCCTACTAAACCAGCCATAACAAATTAATAATGGGTAAAATTAGTGAAGATTTCTCCACTTTTTACCACCAATTTACACTATGTTAATAACTTGTAACGTATAAAGCGATAAAAATGTTTCAAATATTTTAAAAACAACTGAATTAAAGTGTTTTACAAATAAATAAATGAGTGGTAAAAAGTGGTATTTTAAGAAAAAATGTGGAAAAGTTTAGGGATTTGAAAATTTGAAAATTTGTTGATTTGAAAATGAATTACCTTGAAATTTATTGGATGTAGGAAATTGAAGATTATTGCGTTGAAAATGACTAAATTTGCACAAAATACCCCCGTATGATCATCAAAACAGCAACATTCAAAGTAAGTAACTCCGACCATAAACTTTGTCCAGACGACAATAAACCAGAATTCGCATTTATCGGAAGATCAAACGTTGGTAAGTCATCCTTAATCAACATGTTGACCAACCAAAAAAGTTTAGCAAAAACTTCTGGAACTCCAGGAAAAACACAGTTGATTAACCATTTTGAAATAAACAACGAATGGTATTTGGTCGATTTACCAGGTTATGGATTTGCAAAGGCCTCTAAAAAAGCGCGACATGGGTGGGAAGAATTTATTGCTGCTTATTTAACGCAACGCAAAACCTTATTAAACACGTTTGTATTGTTAGATGCAAGATTACCACCACAAAATATCGACTTAGAATTTATGGGATGGTGCGGCGAAAAAGAAATCCCTTTCTCCATGGTTTTCACAAAGTTAGATAAATTATCTTCTTCCGAAAAACAAAAAAATATTTTGAGCTACAAAAAGGAAATGTTGAAACAGTGGGAAGAATTACCACCAGTATTTGCAACTTCGAGTGAATCCAAATTTGGGAAAGAACCTGTTTTGAATTATATCGATGAAATTCTGAAGACGTGTTAATTTCTTTTTAGACTAAAAGACGATAGACATTAGACAAAAGACAAAAGACTTCTAGTTCAAGAAAATTGTTACATTGTCACATTAGAGAATTACTAAATTAATCTTCCTTCTCCTTTTTTTCTTTTTTTAGCATAAAATACATATTTGCACCACTTAAGGCTAAACTCATTATTAAGTTTTTTAACAACCTGAAGTCTTTAAAAAATAGATAGTCCAATACACTAAGTACAACAAAACCAACTAAAAATTGGATAATAAAGGGTCTATATTTACTTTTCATCATTCGTTTTTTGTTTAGTATTTTGATAAAATATAAAAAGAGAGGTTGGAATACTAATTATCGCGCATTTACGAATATTGAGTTCGCTTTCAATTAGAAAATCAGTCAAAGTGAAACAAACAAATCAAAAAGCTACAAATATCAAAAGCTTTACATATTTATTTTTAATCTTTTTCATCATCTAATTATAAATTTTATCAATGTCAATTTTCCATTGTTACATTTTCACATTAACCTCCCTTCAACCGCATGTTTCACTGTGTCTTCGATACTCCTAAATTCAAAATCTAACATTTTTTTCAATTTAGCACTATCGTAAGACACTTTTGCTTGCGCACTTCTTGCAGATTCTTTCGTTACCGTTTGATGTCCTGTCACTAAACTCAACAACCAAGAAACTCTCCAAGCCAAACCACTCAAAAAGGACTTTGCAACTAAGAATGGTGCTTTTTTATTCATTTGCTTTGCTGTAACGTCAAAAAGGTGCTTAAACGTAACATTATTTCCAGTACACAAATAACGCTGATTAAATGCTTCTGGCATCACCATAAGTTGCGTCATTGCAAAGACAACATCGCGCACATCTACAAACGCATTTGCTCCCAACGTATAAAATTTCAAACCATTAGAAAGCGTACGAAAAATGGACAAAGAACTTTCATTCCAATCACCAGGACCAATAATTACACTTGGATTGATTATAACCGCATTTAAGCCTTCTTCTATTCCTCTCCATACTTCATTCTCCGAAAGGTATTTTGAAATGGCATAACCCGAATGGGAATCATCTGCAATCCATTTATTAGACTCTTCCACCGATCGGTATCCATTTTGATCCAAAGGTGTTTTCCCAACAGCCGCAGTCGATGAAACATGCATTAAACGTTTAACTCCTAAACCCATTGCTACATTCACCACATTTGCTGTTCCATATTTATTGATACGTAACATGGTTTGGTAATCTTTCTTTTGGAAAGAAACCATCGCAGCACAATGGTATACTTCTTCACAACCTGTCATCGATTCCTCCAAAGTAACAACATCTAAAACATCACATTCCACCCATTCAATTGACTGAAAAACTTCAAAAGGTGTATTATAAAAAGAAAATAGTGATTTTACTTTTTCGATACGTTTTGGATCACGATACGTTGCACGTACACTTTTCCCAGCATTTGCTAAATTGTGAATTAAATGACTTCCTAAAAGCCCCGTACCTCCAGTTACTAGTATCATGCAACGAATTTAAGAATTACAATTCTAATTCTACGGAAGGATCCCAAAACAATTGCTTAAAATTCACAATACAATCCTCTTTCACAACAATACCTTCCAAGTGAAGCAAACGCTCCATTTCTTCCGGATTTGAAAAATGCATTTTACCTGTAAGACAACCCAGACGATTTACTACACGATGCGCAGGGATTCCAGGTATTGCATGCGAAGCATTCATAGCATAACCAACAACACGGCTTGATTTTTTAGCACCTAAATAAGCAGCGATTGCTCCATAAGAGGTAACCCTACCTTTCGGAATTAATTTTACCACTTGAAAAACGGAGTTAAAAAAATCAGTTTGATTACGCATTAAAATGCACGTTTTTTATTTACATAATATACAATTATGAATAAAAAAATCAGAGAAACAAAACAACCGACTACTGTTGAAATGATCGTTTGTTGAATCAGTATTACAAGCAGTAAAAGGAATAAATTAATAGACATACCAAATAAAACTGTCTTCTGATGACTAAAACCAGCTTGAACCAATCGTTGATACGCATGTTTACGATGTGCTTGTCCAATATTCTCTTTGTTTAGGAATCTTCGAATAAGAGTATAAGTTGCGTCAAACCAAAATAGAGAAGTAAGAATTAAACCTTCAAACAAACTCACCATATGCATTTTATGGTAATAAAAAAGTATTATAACGATTGTATATCCTAACAAAGTACTCCCTACATCACCCATGAAAATCTTTGCTTTATCCCAGTTCCAAGGCAAAAAACCGACTAAAGCCATTATTAAAAACAGTAAGAAACTTTCTCCTGTAAAATAATACAATGCAGCAATTACAAAAATCGATTCGGAACTAGCATAGCCATCTATTCCATCGATAAAATTGAATAAATTTATAAACCAAATAATTGTGAAAAATGCAATACTATTTAATATGTAAGGGTTTGAAAAGACAATAAATCCTAAATCGATTGAATTAAATCCACCTATAAAATATAGACCTGAACCAGAAACGATAGCTTGCACCAACAATCTTGGTTTATTTTTCAAGGTATAAATATCATCCAATAAACTAATTACAGACAATAAAAGCCCAGTAAACAATGCTACAAATAGGGATTTATCTATCTGATTATAGTAATACAAAATACTAATGCTCAAAAACCAAGTCAAAGCAATAGCTATTCCACCTCCTCGAGGAGTAGGTATCGTATGTGAACTTCTTTCGTTCGGCAAATCAAGCATCGATTTCTTAATCGCTACCTTGCGCGTTATGTAGGTTAAGCAAAAAGAAAAAATACCAGCAAGTACTATATAAAAAGTCATTATTTGTATAAATGTAACATAGATTTTATAAATCCAAATCTAGGAAATCCAAAGTAAAGTTAAAAGAAATAAATAGAATTAGTAACTTTACATATTATTTTACCAGTCCATTTAGAATTAATATTTAATGAAAATAACTGAACAACTTCAAAATAGAACAAGGTTATATTTGAATTTATTAGCATTATCATTGGTGTTTCTTCCGTTCAGAAATAACATCTCTTCTGTTATTGGGATAACCATTTTTTTATTTTTTATTATAGATAAACAAAATAGATTAATAGATAAATTAAAAGGATTACTTGTTAATAAACTAGCAATTTTGACACTTTCGATATATCTAATACACTTAATTGGTTTAATATACACGAGTAATTTCAAATATGCATCCTTAGATTTAGAAATTAAATTACCACTATTTATACTTCCAATTGTTATTTTTTCGGAACGAAAATTATCCTTCGACAACCTTAATTATTTATTTAAATTTCTTACGATTGGTAATATTATTGCTTTACTAAGTTGCTGTTCATATTCTCTTTATCGTTTTTACATAACAAAAAGTCCAACTGTTCTTTTTTACAACGAATTTTCTAGATTCATGCACCCTAGTTATTTCTCACTTTATGTAGGATTTAATTGCCTTTATATATTTTATAAAATATCTTTATTGAATAAACTTGAGATAAAATTTAAACGTAAATTAATTCTTTACTTGATAGTATCCTTATTATTAATTTTTGGAATTTTGATATTATCATCAAAAGCAGGTATATTAATAACTGGAGCAGCTTTAGTGTTTTTTGCATTAAAAGAGCTTTTTTATAAAAAAATAATTTTGTTTATTTTACTTAGTTTGATTGTGATTTTCGTACTTTTTATGAATTCCATTTATCATAATAAAATTCAGGCATTATCAAGATTTGAAGAAGCAAAAAAAGAGTTATCTACTAAATATAACAATCCAAACGAAAAAAGAGGTTCATCTAATTCTAGATTGGAAATTTGGAAAGCTTGTAAATCTATTTTATTAAACAATTTAGCATACGGTGTAGGAACAGGAGATATAAAAGATGAATTATTGAAACAATACAAAAAAGGAAATTTTGAACATGGAATAGTCAACCAAAATAATTGCCATAACCAATATTTACAATTTTTCATCCTATTCGGATTAGGTGGTGGTCTACTTTTTTTAATCTCATTATTCTATCCAACATACATCTCAATTCAAAACAAGAACATATTATATTTATACTTCATGTTTTTTATGCTAAGTAATATGTTAGTAGAATCAATGCTGGAATCTAAAGCTGGAGTAGAATTTTTCGCACTATTTAATGCGTTATTATTGAATTACAAACCTAGAATAAATAAATAACATGTACACATTATCTGAGCAAACTCTAATCATATTAGTAATGTATAATTGTAATTTAGAAAACTCTGACGCATATAAATCTCTAATTGAAAGCAATAAAGATAAAAAACTACATATATTAATTTATAACAATTCACCCGAAATTAAAATTGAACAAACAATTAATACAAATCACCAAACTGAAATCATTAATGATAATTCTAATGCTGGGGTGAGTAAAGCATATAATTATGGAGCAAAAAGAGCAAAAGAACAAAAACTTACATGGATTTTATTAGTAGATCAAGACACTATATTTCCAAAACATTTTTTTGAAGAAACAAAGGAGTACATTTCTCAATTTCCTGGAGAAAAATTATTTGCGCCCATTCTTAAGTCTAACAATAGCTATCTCTCCCCTTGTTATTTTAAATACAACCGAGGTAAAATTTCTACCAATGTAACTATTGGATTAAATAATTTCAACAACAAATCCTTATTAAACAGTGGATTATTAATCGATGTAACTACCTATTTAGAAATTGGAGGGTATAACGAAAAAATAAAACTTGATTTTTCTGATTTCTATTTTATTGTAAAATTTCAAAAAACACATAAATATTTTGTATTAACAAGTGCAACATGTGAACATCATTTATCTGCGTCAGAAACCAATTTAGAAAAGCAACTCATTCGATTTGAATATTATTGTGGAGGAGCTTTAGAATATGGTAAATCGTTAAATCAAGTATTTCAAATTTATTTACTAATTATATTTAGAACTTTATTACTTTCATTAAAGCAACAAACATTTAGATATTTTATTGTACTAAAAAACCAGATATTCAGAAAAAATTAATCCGTATAAAAAAAACTTCTATGAATAATATCTTAAATTCTGAACGAACAAAAAGAATTGAATCCTATTTTTTTACTTTTTTACTGTATGAATTATTTCTTGGTGGAAGTGGAAGGGTATTTACTTTCGGTTCAATTACATTACGCATGATTTTATTTTCCATAGCATTTCTATGGTTTAGTATTCGAATTTTTCAGAATCCAAATAAAAAATTCATCATTCGCATGGTACTATTTTTTGGGATAACAATTTCCATTGGTACTTTAGTAGGAATATTAAACCATGCACCTAAAGGTTTAATCTTTTTGGACATTAAACAATTACTATTCTTCCTTTCCATTATTTGCTTCTCTTTTTGTCTAGAAACTAAAGAACAAATAAATATGTGTATTAAAACCCTTAAAAATGCAACATTTATTCTTTCAATAGGGTACTTAATTTGTTATTCATTAATACAACTAGATATTATTAAAATGGAACCTTTTTACAATACTTTAAGTGAAGAATGGCTACATGATGAATTTATGTTTAGAGGTATGGGTGGTAATTTTTTTTATAAAGGTTTTTTTTACCTTGGTATCGGAATTTTCTTTTATTTATTCTCTAAACCTACAATAAAAAATGGATTTATCACATTGATAATATATGTTGCTCTATTTCTAACACTATTACGATGGTTGTTAGCAATTGTACTTGTAATTTTTGCCTGTACTATATTTTTCAATTGGGCAATTCATAAATTCAAAATATCATTTTTAAAATCAAGACAAATGGTTTTTCATTTAATAATTATTTGCGTAATGATATTAATACCTGTAACTTTTAAAAAATTTTATGTTACTACACTAGGAAATAAACAAGAGAGTGTAAATATTAGAAAACAACAATTTGACCAAGTTACCGCACAAATTTTTAACAAAAAAAAACCAACGAATATTTCGAAAATAATTAAGAATGAAGAGGTAGTAAAAAATAAAAATATAATTAAGAATGAAGAGGTAATAAAAAATAAAAATATAATTGAAAATGAAGAGGTAGTAAAAAATAAAAATATAATTGAAAATGAAGAGGTAGTAAAAAATAAAAATATAATTGAAAATGAAGAGGTAGAAAAAACTACAAAAAAATTCAATTTTATCTATGGAAAAGGCTTTGGAATGGGTGTACCAATCAGGCCAATTCATATGGAATTAACTTACCTAGAAATATTTTTTAAACAAGGAATATTAGGTTTGAGTTTCTGGCTTTTTATCTTCTTTTATTGTATATATAATTTTAAGAAAGCTTGGAAAAATCATGTTGAATTAAACACAATATTACCATGGATTATAGGTGTCTTTGTGATTTATTTACAATCAATTACAAATCCATTATTAGTAAATTCAATCGGAATGAGTTTTGTTATACTCGCTATGCTATTTTTACGGAATCAAACAAAAATAACACATTAGAATTAATGTCGATAAAAAGTAAATTAGTCACATTATTTAAAAATAAATTATTCTCAAATTTCATATACCTATATGGATTACAAGCTTTTAATTTTATTTTACCAATACTAACATTTCCATACTTAATTAAAACATTACAACCAGAATTATTTGGAGCTACCTTGTACTCACAAACCATAATGCTGTATTTCATAATCATAATTGAATATAGTTACAATATCACAGCTATAAGAAAAGTCTCACTAAATAAAAACAAGAATAAAAAACTTGGAATTATTTTTAATCGAACTATTACAACGAAAATATATTTGCTTATAATTTCAATGCTATTACTAACAATATTAGTAATACTAATACCCAAATTCTCGAGTTATTGGTTATTATATGTTTTTAGCTCTGGCTTACTGATTGGACAAGTAATTTTTCCTATTTGGTTATTTCAAGGTTTACAAGAAATGAAATATTTAATGTATTTCAATGTTGTAAGTAAAACAATATTTACCATATTAATTTTCATTGTTATAAAGGAAAAAACAGACTATATGTATGTAAATTTAATTTATTCTATAGCTGCAATAATTACTGGAATATTTAGTATTCATTTTATTACAAAAAAATACAATTTAAAATTAAAAATAGTAAATCTACAAATTGTTATAAATGAAATAAAAGCTGGGCTCTTAATCTTTATTTCCAATTTCTTAAATCAAGCGTACGTAATCTCTAACTTTATTGTATTAGGATTTACTACCACAGCATTAGAACTTGGTAATTATAGTATCGCAGAAAAAATAATGTTGGTGATAAGACAATTACTTATTGTATTTACGCAGGTAATCTATCCACATATTTGTGAAATATCTAAAAACAATGTGGCATTAAAAAAATTCTTTAAGAAAATATTAATCCCTTTTTCACTTTTAATTTTTGTGATTTGTTTAAGCGTATTTATATTTTCAAGTAATTTAGTTTTTCTACTACTAAATAAACACGACTCAGATATAAGTTTACTTATGAAAATATTAAGTACAGTTCCAATTATTGTTGTACTTAACATTGCGCCTTATCAGACTTTATTAGCTTATAATCAGAAAAAAACTTACTCTAAAATAATTATTTATGGAGCAATCCTCAATATTACGTCTAATATTATTTTATCTAATTTATATGGAGCAATTGGAACTGCAATAAGTATAATTATGACCGAATTATTTATAACTCTTGCATTTTATTACTCATTAAAGAAGTTCTATCGACTAAATCTTAATTCTTCTATTTTAAATACAAGCAAGTAAAAAATAGCTTAAGCAATTTTCGTTTAATCAATTAAAGAATCTTAGACGGTAAACCGATAATAGTAAAGAAATTTGACACATATTTAATGCATTAATTTTTAATAGATTAAATACACTCTATGTTTTGTTTTGCAAATATGAAATTAGAAGGATGCCAACAAAGTTTTAATGAACTTGAATCTTATTTTTTATTTTAAATAACGAGCTTAATTAACAAATACAGTGACGATTAATAAAATTTAATGAAACAATTTAGGAAAACATCTATTTTTTTAACATTTTTGAAATTCCATCGTTTATAGTAAATAAGCTATTAATTGCTAATTCTTTTCTTGTTTGTGAATTATCTAATCTTAAATCTCCAAATAATCTAATTCCGAGTTTAGGATAAATAAAAAGTAATAAACGCTGAAATAATGATGGAATAGGAATCAAAAAACGTTTTCTATTTAATTTTAAAGCAATCAACCTAACTAATTCTGTGGTAGATATAGATGATTGATCACAAACAAGAAAAATACCTGCTTTATTTTGTAATAATATTTGCTCTACAAATAATAGAATATTACCTACAAAAACTAAATTTCTATTATTTTTTATATTTCCGAAAGGCAAAAAAAAAGACTTCTCTACCAAATTAATAAGATTAATTAAATTTCCTTTTACATTAGGACCATAAACAAGTGGAATTCTTACTATTGAAACTTGAAAATCCTCACTTTGTAATTTGAGCAGCATATTTTCAGCTTCAAATTTACTTTTTCCGTAAGCATCCTGAGGATTACAATTTGAATTCTCCGTAATTACTTGGTTTTTTTTTGTACACTCACCATAAACCTTCACTGTACTAAAAAAAACGAACTGTTTAACTCCAGAACTTTTAGCCTTAACAGCTAAATCAAAAGTTAAATCTTTATTAATTTTAAAATATTCTTCATCTGGTGCACCTTTCATTTGATGAACCAACGCTGCTAAATGAATAATTTTAGTTATATTTTTAAAATCAATATTTTCTACTCTATTTGATTTTAAAGATATAGATTTCAAATCTAAAGTTGAATTATTCAAAAAATACGACCCAACAAAACCTGAGCCTCCAGTTAATAATATACTCATTTACAATCTTTTAACTTTAGCTTTTAGTAATAATGCTAACTTAATTAAAATTCTTAAATTGATCTTTAACATTGACGTTTTCAATCCATTTTCATAACAAGCCCTTTTAATTTCTTTTGAAATTTTAATTTTTGAAATAATATTATTATCACTTACACCACCCGTTCTTGCTTTTAATACTTTTTGAGGTAAATAATGTAATTTAATTTTTCCTTTAATAATATAACGAACTAATAATTCAAAATCGGCTGAAATTGGATAGTTTAATTTATACATCCCTAATCTAAAGAATAAATCTCGTTTCAAAAAAATAGTTGCATGTCCAGGCATAATTCCAAATTTAAGACTTCTAGTAGTAAATTTGTCAGCTAAATAGTTACGTTTAATCCTTTTTGTATTATATCTGAAAACTACATCCAAATCTCCATAAACTCCATCAGGATTATATTTTTGAAAACATTCAACAATATTGTTAATTACGTTTGAGCTTGTGTAAAAATCGTCAGAATTAAGAATTGCAAGCACATCTCCTGTAGATAGTAATATGCCTTTATTCATTGCATCATAAATTCCATTATCTCTTTCTGAAACAAACTTAGTAATCTTATCTCCATAAGACTTAATAATATCCACCGTACCATCCGTAGAATTACCATCAATAATAATATACTCTATATTAGAATACGTTTGATCAAGAACGGAATCTATTGCATGCTGAATAAATTCTTTACTGTTATAACAAACAGTAATTATACTAACTTTCATTTAATACTTTTTTTTTGTGATAACAAGCGTTTAAATGTATGATACAGAAAATATGTCCTATACGTAAATTTATAATACACGGAAAATTTACTTTTTGTTGAAGTATAAGAAAAATTATCCCCATGTCTTCTATACCTAATTAACTTATCTTCAATGAAATCAACTTTTCCAACTAAAGATGCAGTGAGCCCAATCCAAATATCATGCATAGCAATATTTTTTGGAAAAGGTAAAACAGATTTCTTAATTTTAGTATTAAAAGCCATACAACACCCCAAGAAACCATTTTTAATCAAATTATTAAGATAACCCGACTTCGTCTTGTTTAATGCGTAAAATGAAGTATTTACTAAATTTTCTGAAGCATCGATTAAAGAACAATCACTAACTACTAAATCAGAATATTTTAACTTTTCTAATGTAATTTTAACTTTATTAAGTTCCCAGATATCATCTTGATCAGCAAGAAAAATTATATCACCACTAGAATGCTTTAACGCATTTTCTAAATTAAAAATTGGACTTTTAAAGATATTATTTTCAAATAACTTAATACGAGAATCCTGAAAGGATTTAATAATTTCAATTGTAGAATCATTTGAACTATCATCTGAAATTATTATTTCATCATCCACTGATAGTTGTGCTAAAATAGAAACTAATTGTTCCTTTATATATTTTTCACCATTATATGTTGGTATACAAACAGAAATACGCATTATTAAATTTACTTCGCGTAATTAACTGAACGTTTCTCTCTTATAACTGTAACTTTCACTTGACCAGGATAAGTCATTTCCGTTTGTATACGTTGAGAAATGGTGAAAGATAATTCATCTGACTTTAAATCCGTAACCTTCTCAGCTTCAACTAATACGCGTAATTCACGGCCAGCCTGAATTGCATATGCACTTGTAACTCCATCATAAGATAAAGCTAAGCTTTCAAGTTCTTTTATGCGTTTGATATAAGATTCTACAATTTCTCTTCGAGCTCCAGGTCGAGCTCCAGATACTGCATCACATACTTGAACAATCGGAGCAATTAATGTAGTCATTTCTACTTCATCGTGGTGCGCGCCAATGGCATTACAAACATCTGGTTTTTCACCATATTTTTCTGCCAACTTCATACCCAAAATTGCGTGAGGTAATTCAGGCTCCTCATCAGGAACCTTTCCTATATCATGTAATAATCCTGCTCTTTTAGCAACTTTTACATTCAACCCTAACTCCGCAGCCATTATTGCACACATATTTGCTACCTCACGTGAGTGTTGTAATAAGTTTTGACCGTAAGAGGAGCGATATTTCATACGCCCTACCATTCGTGTCAATTCAGGATGTAATCCATGAATCCCTAAATCAATACATGTTCTTTTTCCAGTCTCTGCAATCTCTTCCTCTAACGATTTTTTTGTCTTAGCAACAACTTCTTCAATTCTTGCAGGATGTATACGACCATCCGAAACTAACTGATGTAATGCTAAACGAGCAATCTCTCGACGTACTGGGTCGAAACATGAAAGAATAATTGCCTCAGGAGTATCATCTACTACAATTTCTACTCCTGTTGCTGCTTCTAACGCGCGAATATTTCGACCTTCTCGCCCAATAATTCTTCCTTTAACTTCATCAGATTCAATATTAAATACAGAGACAGCATTTTCAACTGCTTGTTCTGTAGCAACGCGTTGAATTGTTTGAATAACAATTTTCTTTGCTTCTTTATTTGCATTTAACTTTGCTTCTTCTGTAATATCTTTAATATGAACCATTGCCTGTGTACGAGCCTCATCAACCAATGCCTCCATCATATGTGTTTTTGCCTCCTCTACAGTCATTCCACTGATTCTGGATAACTCAGCTACACGTTTTTGTTGTGTTTTATCTAACTCTTGATTTTTGAGTTCTACAGAAGTTAGTTTAGTTTCTAATTCTAACTTTAACTTTTCAATTTCTTTCTCAGAACGCGCTAACTCTTCTGTTTTCTGTGAAACTACTTTTTCTTTAGCCTTAAAACGATCTTCGTTCGATTGCATCTTACGCTCACGTTCTTTAATCACTTCTTCATGCTCTTCTTTTAATTTTAAAAACCGTTCTTTTGCTTGCAAAATTTTGTCTTTTTTTAATGCTTCACCATCATGTTCAGCATCTGCAATAATTTTAGCTGTTCGTTTTTTTAACACAATATTTTGTATTACAAAAACAACAGAACCACCCGTGATTAATCCAATTAAACTCCCTAATAAAATATCCTCTACACTCATTTTTTAAATAATAAACCAACAATTTGGCGATTAATACTACAATTTGCTTAGATCCTCTAGTAACATTTCCAATGAAAGTTCTACATCCTCTAATTGATTTTGTTGATTTGTCTGTACTGATGGGGTAATAGATTTTGTAGCCAACTGTAATGCAGTCATAGCTAATAAATCCTGCATGTCTTTCACTGCATAGTTTTCTTGTAAAAGTTTTATAGCTCGATTAATATCATCGGCTGCTTTCAAAATTTTTTCATCCTCTCCTTCATTAACTGTTAAAGGATAAGTTCTTCCAGCAAGTGTTATTTTTAACGATAATTTACTCATTACTATTTTTTTAATTGACTTATACAAGCATCAATTTCATGCACTAAACTAGTAATCAAATCGTCGTGATTGACAACATGAGATTTCAAATCGGATTGAGTAATCAACGACAAATTTAACTCATCAACTTGTTTCTTTAGTGTAAGATTTTCTAAATGTAAAGCATCGACAATATTTTGTTTTGCAACAATAACAGAAGCTAATTCAGATTGTTTACTTTGCAAAGTCGCTAATTCATTTGCTAATAAAGCATGCTTTTCATTCTCCTGCTTTAACTCGTTTTTAATGTGATAAAATTTATCACGTATTTCTGCTATAATGTGCGCTATACGATCAGACATGTAAACCAACTTTTTTACAAAAATAATATTGTAATCTTAATTATTGAGTCATTTAAATAAATACTTCTTAACAATACTTTATTTGCTTACGATTTAATTTTGTAAATCAGCTTTTGTAAATCAAAAAAGAGGTGTAAACTTAATTGTTTAACCTCTTTTTAAAAATTAATTTTTTGCAATAATTAATCTAAGCTTGAGTTGTTGGAGTACCAAAACTCATCGGTGGTGTTCCAGGAATATCCTCCTCACTTATAACGCCCATAGCTTGCTCATATTTTTGCACATTGTCAATCAAAGCGCGCATTAATTTTTTCGCATTGTTTGGAGTCATGATTATTCTAGATTTTACCTGCGCTTTTGGCATTCCTGGTAACATTTGTACGAAATCACACACAAATTCAGCATTAGAATGTGTGATGATTGCTAAATTAGAATAAATTCCAGCAGCAGTTTCTTCATTTAACTCTATGGTTATTTGATTTTCTGTATTTTCCATACTTACTTAAATAAAAAAGGGCTTACTAACATAAGCCCTTTTCGTGTGATGTATTTTTAATTTTCTTGTAATTCTTCTAATGCTTCTTTAGATGAAACGACCATTTTTTGGAATTTACGTGTTCCTGTTCCTGCCGGAATTAAATGTCCAACAATTACATTCTCTTTCAATCCTAATAAATGATCCTCTTTTCCAGAAATAGCAGCTTCATTTAATACTTTCGTTGTTTCTTGGAAAGAAGCAGCTGAAATAAATGATTGTGTTTGTAAAGATGCTCTAGTAATACCTTGTAACAATGGTGTTGATGTTGCAGGAACTGCCTCTCTAGCTACTGCTATTTTCTTGTCAGCACGTTTCAATTGTGAATTCTCATCACGTAATTTACGTGAAGAAATAATTTGACCTGAACGTAACTCTTCTGAATCACCAGAATCTGTTACTACCATCATACCATATAGTGCATCATTTTCTTCCATGAAGTCCGCTTTGTGAACGGATTGCCCTTCTAAGAATTTAGTGTCACCACCATCCACGATTTCAACTTTAAGCATCATCTGACGAACAATAACCTCAAAGTGTTTATCATTAATTTTTACACCTTGTAAACGGTAAACTTCTTGAATTTCATTAACGATGTACTCTTGTACTTTCGTTGGACCTTCAATGTTTAAGATGTCATTTGGCGTAATCGCTCCATCGGATAATGGTTGACCAGCACGAACGAAATCATTTTCTTGTACTAAAATATGCTTAGAAAGTGGAACTAAATAACGACGTTCTTCACCAGTTTTAGAAGTAATTATAATCTCTCTATTTCCACGTTTGATTTTACCAAAAGCAGCGATACCATCAATTTCAGAAACCACAGCTGGGTTAGAAGGATTTCTAGCCTCGAATAGCTCTGTTACACGTGGTAAACCTCCTGTGATATCTCCAGTTTTACCAGAAACACGTGGGATTTTCACTAATGTAACCCCTGCTTCAACTTTATCACCTTCATTTACAGAAACGTGCGCATCAACAGGTAAACTATATTCTCTTAAAACTTCTTTTGTTTTTGGATCGATGATGTGAATAGCGGGGTTTTTCTTTTTATCGCGTGATTCGATAATCACAATTTCAGTAAATCCTGTTTGCTCATCAACTTCTTCACGGTAAGTAATTCCTTCAATAACGTTATCATAAACAACCTTACCTGAAACTTCAGAAACGATTACAGCATTGTAAGGGTCCCATTTACAGATAATATCTCCTTTTTTGATTTTTTTATTGTTTTCAATCAACAATTCAGAACCGTAAGGTACATTCGTAGACATTAATACAATTCCTGTATTATCATCCGTGATTTTTAATTCAGCAGAACGTCCAACAACTATTTTCTTTACACCATCTGCAGTTTTCAAGTCAATTGTACGTAATTCATCAATTTCTAATGAACCAGTAGCTTTTGCTTTCATATCTGAGATATCTGTAGAGTTAGATGCAGTACCCCCAACGTGGAATGTACGTAATGTTAACTGAGTACCTGGCTCACCAATCGATTGTGCAGCGACAACCCCAACTGTATCTCCCTCTTGTGCTAAACGGTGAGTAGATAAGCTAATTCCATAACATTTTGAACATACTCCTCTACGCATTTCGCATGTAAGTACAGAACGAATCTCTACTTCTTCAATACCAGCAGCAGAAATCGCTTCACCAGCATTTTGTGTAATTAAATCTCCTGAACGAACGATTAACTCCGTAGTATCAGGATTGAAAATATCATGAACAGAAGTTCTACCAACAATACGATCTAATAATGGCTCTACAATCTCGTCATTTTTCTTCAATGCAGTAGCAACCAAACCTCTTAGAGTTCCACAATCATTTTGATTAATGATAACATCTTGAGATACATCAACTAAACGACGCGTTAAGTAACCTGCATCAGCAGTTTTAAGTGCTGTATCCGCAAGACCTTTACGTGCACCGTGCGTAGAGATGAAGTACTCCAAAATTGATAATCCTTCTTTAAAGTTAGATAAAATAGGATTCTCGATAATCTCTTGTGCAGAAGCACCAGATTTTTGTGGTTTTGCCATCAATCCCCTCATACCTGACAACTGACGAATTTGCTCTCTTGATCCACGAGCTCCAGAATCAAACATCATATAGATGGAGTTAAATCCTTGGTTATCATTTTTCAATTGATCCATCAACGTCTCCGTTAATCGCGAGTTTGTATGTGTCCAAATATCAATAATTTGGTTATAACGCTCATTATTCGTGATAAGCCCCATGTTATAGTTACTCATAACTTCTAAAACATCCGTTTCAGCTTTTCCAACTAGGACAGCTTTTTCACTAGGAATGATAATATCATCTAAGTTGAAAGACAAACCACCTTTGAATGCCATGTGATAACCTAATTCTTTGATATCATCCAAGAATTGAGCAGTACGAGCAGTACCAGAAACTTTTAATACGTTACCGATAATATCTCTTAATGCTTTTTTAGTTAATACATCATTTACGAAACCAACTTCTCTAGGAACATGTTGGTTAAATAATGTACGACCACAAGTGGTATCAATCATCATTAAAGTTGGAACACCGTTTTGATCTAAATCGTATGTTTTAACTTTAATCGGTGCATGTAATTCTAATTTCCCTTCATTATGTGCAATAATAACTTCTTCCGGCGAGTAGAATATACCACCTTCTCCAATTACCTTACGTTCAGGAGTAGAAACACGCGCTTTTGTAATATAATACAAACCTAACACCATGTCTTGGGATGGTACAGCAATTGGTGCACCATTCGCTGGATTCAAGATATTGTGAGAAGCTAACATTAACAATTGAGCTTCTAAAATTGCAGCATTACCTAATGGTAAGTGAACTGCCATCTGGTCACCATCGAAATCGGCGTTGAATGCCGTAGTTACCAATGGGTGTAAACGAATTGCTTTTCCTTCGATTAATTTAGGTTGGAAAGCTTGTATACCCAAACGGTGCAAAGTAGGAGCACGGTTTAATAATACTGGGTGACCTTTTAATATACTTTCTAAGATATCCCAAACTACAGGATCTTTTTTATCAACGATTTTTTTCGCAGATTTAACTGTTTTAACGATACCACGCTCAATCATCTTACGAATAATGAACGGTTTGTATAGTTCTGCAGCCATATCCTTAGGAAGACCACATTCGTGTAATTTTAAATCTGGTCCAACAACAATTACAGAACGAGCAGAATAATCTACACGTTTACCGAGTAAGTTTTGACGGAAACGGCCTTGTTTACCTTTTAATGAATCAGATAATGATTTCAATGGTCTATTTGATTCGGTTTTAACAGCACTTGATTTACGAGAGTTGTCAAATAAGGAATCAACAGATTCTTGAAGCATACGTTTCTCATTACGTAAGATAACCTCAGGAGCTTTGATTTCAATCAAACGCTTCAAACGATTGTTGCGAATTATTACACGACGATATAAGTCATTTAAGTCAGACGTA
>CANHRS010000019.1 GCA_947463445.1 Flavobacteriia bacterium
ATAATCAACCTGAAAAAGTCCAGGAGAAAATTGAGTATGTTTTAATGATTTTAAAGACGGTACAATTTGTTCCAAAAAAAATTTTAACTCATATTTCTGGTGAAGAAGGTTTATATGAAATTAGGGTTGAGTTTGAGAGTAATATTTACCGTATTTTTTGTTGTTTTGATCAAGGAGATTTGATTTTGCTTTTTAACGGTTTTCAAAAAAAATCGCAGAAAACACCTAGAAAAGAAATTAGATTAGCTCGAACGTTAAAAAACGAATATTTTAACTTGAAAAACAATTAGGCCATGAAAAAAGAGAACATTACTAAGATTTGTGATTTTGATGCGCTTTTAGATTCGAAATATGGTGAGAAAGGGACTGATAAAAGAGAGCAATTTGAAAGTCGTGCTACTTATTTTATCATTAGTGAAATTTTGAAAGAGGCGCGTAAAGAAGCTAATATGACGCAGGAGCAATTAGCTGAAAAAATTGGTACAAAAAAAAGCTATATTTCACGTATTGAGAATGGTAAATGTGATATTCAACTTTCTACATTATATCGAATATTTGAATTTGGTTTAGGCAAACAGGTAAATTTAACTTTTGGATAATTGTTTTTAACATTTGACTATCCACAAAATTTCCCAAAAAAATCTTTCATCGTGATTTTTCATGTATCTTTAATCTCGATAAAAAATAAAAACAAGATCCTATGTTTGGAAACGACGAATTTAGAAAATATGCTACAAAACATGTAGGTATTAGCAGTATGCATTTAGAGCATTATATTGAATCATCAGTAACACCATATATCATCGAAGAGCGTCATTTGAATATGACACAAATGGATGTTTTTTCCCGTTTAATGATGGACAGAATTATCTTTTTAGGTACAGGAATTAACGACCAAGTTGCGAATATTATCAATGCGCAATTATTGTTTTTGGAGTCTGTAGATGCAAAAAAAGACATTCAAATTTACTTGAATTCACCAGGTGGATCTGTGTATGCAGGTTTAGGTATCTATGATACAATGCAATACATTAAACCAGATGTTGCAACGATTTGTACAGGTATGGCTGCTTCTATGGGGGCGGTATTGATGTGTGCAGGTACAAAAGGTAAACGTACAGCGTTGAAACACTCACGTGTGATGATTCACCAACCATTAGGAGGTGCACAAGGTCAGGCTTCGGATATCGAAATCACTGCAAGAGAGATTCAAAAATTAAAAAATGAATTATACCACATCATTGCAGATCATTCTGGTCAAGATTTTGACAAAGTTTGGGCTGATTCTGACCGTGATTACTGGATGACAGCTGAAGAGGCTAAGGCATACGGTATGGTGGATGAAGTTTTAGTTAGAAATCCTAAGTAATTAAAACAATAAAATAATATAAGGCCAATCAAGGAAACTTGATTGGCTTTTTGTTCCAATATATATGGCAAAAAAAGAAACGAATTGTTCATTTTGTGGTCGTCCTAGAGCGCAAGTAGGTATGTTGATTGCCGGTGTTTCTGGACATATCTGTGAGAGTTGTATTACCCAAGGCTATACAATTGTGCAGGAAGAAATGGGAGCTGGAAATAAAACAGCAACTAAAACGCAAGAACCCTTGAATGTCTTGAAACCAAAAGAAATCAAGGCGAAATTGGATGAATATGTGATTGGTCAGGAGGATGCTAAAAAAGTGTTATCTGTATCGGTGTATAATCATTACAAGCGTTTGAATCAAAAGGTAATGAAAGATGAGGTGGAGATTGAGAAATCGAATGTCATTTTGGTTGGTAGAACAGGTACAGGAAAAACATTGTTAGCGAAAACAATTGCGAAAATGTTGAATGTTCCGTTTTGTATTGCCGATGCAACTGTATTAACAGAAGCAGGTTATGTAGGGGAGGATGTGGAAAGTATCTTATCCCGTTTATTACAGGCTGCTGATTTTGATGTGGATGCTGCACAGCGCGGAATTGTATTCATCGATGAGATTGATAAAATTGCACGTAAGAGTGATAACCCATCCATCACACGGGATGTATCTGGAGAAGGAGTTCAACAAGCCTTATTGAAATTGTTAGAAGGTACGGTTGTGAATGTTCCACCTCAAGGAGGAAGAAAGCACCCAGAACAAAAAATGATTCAAGTAGAGACAAAGAATATTTTGTTTATCTGTGGCGGTGCTTTTGACGGAATAGAGAAAATTATTTCTCGAAGAATTAATCGTCAGACGATAGGTTTTACTTCCAATGATACCGTTCGTATCGATGGGGATAACTTCTTGAAATACATTAATCCAACGGATATAAAAACATTTGGTTTAATACCGGAATTAATCGGTCGTTTTCCATCCTTAACGTATTTAGAGCCTTTAGATGCGAAGAGCTTAAAACGTATCTTGACAGAACCTAAAAATGCGTTGGTAAAACAATATTTGCGTTTGTTTGAAATTGATGGAACTAAACTTTCGTTTGATGCGGCGGCATTAGATTTTATTGTGGATAAAGCAATTGAATTTAAATTAGGTGCACGCGGATTACGTTCGATTTGCGAGGCAATTTTAACGGATGCCATGTATGAAATTCCTTCCGAAAAATTAGGAGAATTTAAGGTTACCTTGGAATATGCGAAAGAGCAATTTTCGAAATCGAAGGTGGCGCAGTTGAGTGTTGCGTAGTGCAGGAATACAATTCCAGCACAGCGGGTCGTTAAATGAGTTGCAAAGCATTGCGATTGAACGGAGCAAAATAAATATGGAGTATGAAAATGGGTGTTTAGAAATTTCTAAACACCCATTTTTATTTTAGGTAGAAATGTTTTACATTTCTAAATGAGAGACGCAAAGCATTGCGTCTGTACGATTATAGGGAAGGGAAAAGTTCGGGTGTTAATTTAGGTTCAAATGTTTTAAATTTCTCTAATCCTGTGTTTTCCAGTAATTCCTTTAGGATAATTCCTTTGTTATACGCTTTCGCTCTTAGTATAGCGTTTGCTTTCATTTTTTCTTGCACTTCTTCGTTTTGGAAGTAATGCATACAGCTTTTTACCATATCTGTTTTTCCAGCGGCAACATACCCACAATTATCGGTGATGATATCTTTCGGTCCTTTCGATTTGTAGGCTACGACTGGTAGTCCACAACTAAGTGCTTCAAGCACCACACAACTAAACGTATCGAATTTGGAAGGTAAAATCAATAAATCAGCCGATGAATATATTTCAGGTAATTTTTTAGCATCTATCCAACCTAAGAAAATGGCATTTGGAAGTTGTTTTTTCAATTCTTCCTCCGCCGGACCAGTACCTGCAAAAACGAGTTTTACATTTGGTATTTCTTTTTCAATTTCAGGAAAGATAGAAACGATATCTAGGACTCCTTTTTCGTGACTTAAACGACCCGTAAAAAGGATGACTTTTTCCGATTCTTTACATCCGAATAATTTTTTCTTGGTACTTTTTCTTGGGTAGAAAGAATCGTTACACCAATGTGCAGTTCGTTTGATTTTATCTATCGGGAAATCCATGTCTTTTCCGGAGAACCAGTTTTGATGATCTGAATTCAGCACATATAATTGATCAAAACCAGCATAGAATGCACGCAACATTCTTCTAACACGGTTTAGGTTGTGACCGTCAACACCAAGTACTTTTCTAGCGAATAATAACCAATCTGTATGCACATAGAAATTTGCAGGGACAGAATACGCATTTTTCAAATACAATGAAATCACTCCCATAATACCTTCTGTAGAACACATGATTCTATCGTATTCGTTTTCTAGGAAAAGATGATGTATTTCATTTAGGTTAGGAATACGAATCGGTTGTTGTTGGTAAAATGGTAGAGTAAATTCCGCTAATGGTTTTACGACAATTAAATGATCCTCCGATTGTAAGGTACTACTACAAACTAAGAAATCAATTGGAAGATTAAGACGTTTTACTTCCTTGTGCATTTCTTGTAATACAAAAGACACACCATTTTTATCTTCAAATGTATCCGTCAGCCACAGCATTCTTTTTGGATGTGGGAATGCGTTTATTTTTTCTGAGAATACATCTAAAAGTGGTCTGTTGGAGTACATCACTTTGGAACTTGTAAAAAGAGCACCTTGAATAAGGGAAGCTGCTAACATCGGGAATGGTAGTCCATCTAATAAGTTGGATATGTCTGGATTGACCATTTTTTTACCAAATAATTTTGCTTTTTTGCTTTTGGATTTGGTTAGTAATCGTATTTCACTTGGGATTTCTAATCGTTCTATTATGTCTGTAATATTGATTTTTTCTAACGACCCATCTTGCATTAATTTATTGACTTTTTCGGTTACTCTTGCGAATAAAACTTTACTGAGTTCGTTGCTAATTGTATTAACTCCTTCTGTGATTTGTGCATTCATTTCTTCCCCTTCTAATTCATTTGCTTTTGCAATTTGTAGGGCGGCATCAAATACAGGTTTATAGATTTTAGGTAATAATAATCGTTTTCTTTTCGATGGTACTTTACCGATAAAACAGTTATGAAAAAGTTCGATAAACTTCATAGTTACTTTGTGTCTACGAAGTTCAGCGAATGCATTTGTCACGAAAAGGGCTAACATTTTTTCATTGAATGACCCTTTGTGTAACATAATACGCACCAATCCTGGGTCTTCCATGTACATAGCGATTTGACAGAAGTAATCTAAGAAGGCTACCGTTAATTTCTCTGAATTTTGATGTGTTCCAAAAGGCGCCATTGCACTATTTCGAATTGCTTCTAGTGCTAACGATGAGGTAGATTCTGTTTTTAATCGCTCTTGTAAATTAGGTACATGTAGATAGGTCCCGGTTTGTCCGGAGAATATTCCCATGTGACTATCGGAACCACCAGAATAGGATTTTTTGTAGCGATTTTTACAATATAAACTAATGTCGATATTAAATCGTTCTGCATCTTTATCTATTTGCTCCGGTGTAAGGTTTTCTAGCCATGTTTTCACTAAAATATTTTGCCATGTATCTCGTTGGCCATTCAGTACTTCAAAACGTTCAAAAAGTAATACCATTTTGCTTAAAAAGTCAAAAGATGGTGTTTTTTGTACGTTATAGTGGTAGAGTGGGTGTGCCCAAATTGTAGGGAGATTATGCGCATGTGTATATTGTAGAAATTGATATACATTTCTGCGCAACTTGTTCAGTACAATTTCTTGTTCTTTGGAGAAACCGTAGGTTAATACATGGATACCAATATTAAAATCAGGGACTGTACAACTAAATTCCGCACCTACAAGGACATCATTTCCTTTTTCGATTTGTTCAAAACAAGAGCGAGCATTGTTATGGTTTGTTATGGTGATTGCGTTAACCTTGTTTTTTTCTAAACGTTTAATAAGCCTTTCGGTAGGTAACCATGTTTCAGGTACATTTAATATTCGACCGATTAATTCATCTGGAACATCGCTGTTGTAGTCGTGACAATGTAGGTCAATTTTCAGAATTTCATCGGACGGAAATTTCTCTTTTTGATTTTTTAAAAACAGCTGAAGTTCCTTGTTTAGTTCAGCATGGAAGGATGTAGTTTTTGCAGCCATAATTTGAATTTATCAGAAAGCTATATACCAGGCATTTGGTTCTACTTTATTTCGGAATTTGCTAAGTGTGGTAGCTATTTTCTCTTTGGATTTAAGTTTATACACAACATAGTGCAGGTTATTTAAATAGGTGGATGTCATTTCCACATCGTAATCACGCAATTTATCCACTTGTTTTTCTGCATTTGATTTATAGAGATATGCACCTAACACGATATACTTATGTGTAATGTTATTTGGTTGTTTCGTTAGCACTGAAGTATTCGCTTGGTAGTGAGTTTTTTGGGATTCTAGCTGTTTTTTAAGTGTTGCAATAAGAGAATCTTTTTGTAGATTATTGGAATTTAATAGTTGAATAATAGCACGTAACGAATCCATGTTATACTCTTTTGAGTCTGCAATTTTATTTTGTTCCTTATTGATGGTTTCAATTTTTAACATCAAACCATCGATTTTACTTTTATTGAGTACTTGTTCCTTGTTTTTTATATTGCCTTCATTGATCACATGTACCTTATCAATAAGTTTCGTTATTTTTTTTGTATGGTTTACTTGTGTAGTGTCTTGCGCGAATGAAAAACTCTGATATACAATGACGGTGAGGAATACTAGTCTTTTCATTTCTTTTGTAGTTTTTGTTGTAAAATTTTCAATTTATCCTCGATTTGTTTGATATATGCATCGATGATTGGTGTCATTTCTGGACTAGTTTGCACATTTGCTAATTCTTTTAATTCCTCTTGTACTTTATCTAGTTCTTTTTGTATGTCTTTCGGAGAGATATTTTCCGTGTTTGCTAGTATAGTTAAACGCGTAATAATATTTTTCATTTTTAATAGGTAGTAAATATCTTCCGGATCATTTGTTTTTGGGGTAGGAATCGTTTCATTGTTTTTCTCTTCCTTCGTATCTATGTTCGAAGAAGATTTTTGGATAGGTTGTAGTTTACGGTTCGAGATATGCACGTATGAAAACTCCATTCCTCTAGATCCGGCTGCAACAAAATTTCCGATAGAAGTAGCATAACTTACACGAAAAATATTGTTTTCATTTAATTTTAGTCCGATTTGGGCAACGAGTGCTTTTTGATAAATCCAGTTTATACCGACTATTGGTTCCACGTGTTTAATTCCTGTGTAGTTTATTAGAAATCCTGTGTTATATTCTTTTGCATTACTTTGATTCATGTATAAGAATTTAGGAGTCAAGGTCAGTGTATTTCCGATTGGATAGATTAAATGAATGTGGAAATTTGTTCGTAAGTCTGTGGTGTGATCGATACTGTTTTTTTGGTTAGTGCTACCTACATGGTAGAATGATAATCCAGTTGCTAACAGTGTTTTTTTAGCGCCAAATTTAGTTCGGTAATAGATACCAAGATTATTATCTAATGCATAAATACTTTGTCTTGTGAAGTTTTCACCAGATGCAAAGCTATTATCAAACCCAGTTGCTGAGTTTGGGTTGTATTGGGAGGCATAGGTAAAATTTTGTGTATTCATACTTGTATTGAGTACGCCTAGTTGCATACCAATAGCGAGGGATGATTTATCATCGTTTGTTGCAGGATTTATGATTTTATAGGCACCAGAAATTAAGAAATTAAAGGTGTTAAATGCGCCGCTTGCACTTCGATTATTTCCTAGAAATTGTCCGATAGCAAAGCGATTTGTTAAAGGCATATCTACACCAACGGAAGACACTACGTTACCAGATTCCCGAGAGGCATTAGTGGAATGGTATCCATTGTTTGTGTTTAATTGAACCCCTTTGGATGCATAAATTCGTTCACCTGTTAGCGCAGGGTTTAGGTACAAAGTATTTAAATCATATTGATAATAGCGCGCATCTTGCGCAAGACTTATGATTCCGACTAAGGATACAAGTAAGGAACTAATTAATTTCATGTTCTTTCTATATTAACGCGTAAGGTTGATAATACCATTTTTAGTAACTTCTTTTCCATCTACTGTTGTAGCTGTAAATGCATATTGGTAAGAACCAATTGGTTGTGGTAGACCTTTATAGGTTCCGTCCCAACCATCATTTTGCGAAGTACTTAAGAAGATTTCATTCCCCCATTCATTGAATATTTTTAAATCAAGTTTTGAGATAGGTCCGCCCAAAATCTTAAACACATCGTTGTTGTTATCCCCATTTGGTGAGAATGCAGATGGTACTGCTAAAACGGTGGAATAGTTAATTTTTATATTGTCACAAAAAGTATTATAACAAGATTTAGAAGAGTAAGCGGTTAAACAAACCGGATAGTCAGCCGCTTTTTCTTCTATGTACGCATGTTGTGGAGAAACTAGTGCAGTGCTTGTATTGTCTCCAAATTCCCAGTAAAATTCTGTTGCTTTACTGGATAAATTTTCAAATACAACTTTTAGGTTTGGCACCAAAGAAGTGGTGTTTTTAATAGCAAATTTTGCTGTAGGTACTGGTTGGATAGTGATCATTTTCGTTTTTATCAAACTGTCTTTACACCCTAATGGAGTAGTTGCAAAACATTTTACGGTGAACGTATCCATGGATTGGTATTTGTGAAAAGGACTAAATGTGGTTTCTTTAAATCCATCTCCAAAATCCCACGCATATTTTGTATTAGAAGAAGCGAGAGAGGTATTTTTAAAGTTTATTACTTCTGGGAAACATCCTTCTATTTTATCAGATGTGAAACTAACTTTTGGAATTTCTTCAATTTCAATTTCCTTTTGGATGGAGTTTTCACAGTTTTGGTCGGAAGAAACGGTTAGTTTAATCAGGTATTTTCCTGGTTTATCAAAAATGTACGATTTGTTTTGTGCTTGAATGATGTCTTTGTTAATTTCCCATTTCCAATTTTTGATAGATCCTTTAGAAACGGTAGAACTATCGATAAATTCTGTAATTCGTTTTGCACAAAAGTTTTTCACCATAAATTTCGGATAAACAGCACTTAACGCATAAATATATCCTGGGATTACCAGTGAATCTTTACACCCACCCGGAGCGGTTATTATTTCTTTTACGGTGAATAAACCATCTTTTAGGTAGGTATGATTTGGAGATTTTTCGGTGGAACTAGTGCTATCACCAAAAATCCATGTATAGGTGGATCCTTCTGCAGTGGTTGAAAAGTCATTGAATTTAGGTGTTAACGGTAAACAACCAGAAGTATTTTCAGCACTAAATTGCACAATAGGTTTGTCGCTTATGACTACTTCTTTTTCTATAGTATTTGAGCAACCTATACTCGATGTTGCAGTGAGGTTCAGTTTATATTTTCCTTTTTTAGAAAAAACATGTGTTGGATTTTGAATATTGGATTTATTTCCATCTCCAAAGTCCCAGAACCAAGAGGTGACTTTAGAGGCTAATACGGTAGACTTGTCAGTGAAATTTATACTCGTATTGGAGCATGCAGTAGAGTTGGTAAAATCAGCTGCAGGAATATTTAATACTGTGATGTAAGATGTTTTAATTAGGGAATCTTTACAACCCCCTTTTGTTGTAATAACTTGTTTGATTGTATAAGATCTTACAGCTACAAAGGTATGTGTAGGATCTTTTTCGGTAGATAATTTAAAATCACCAAAATCCCATAAATATTGTGAACCTTCATCGGTAATAGATTGGTCAATGAAGCTAACCGGGAATGGAGAGCAACCACTAATAGAGTTAGACATGAAATCTACTTTTGGTTTGTTATTGATTATAATTGTTTTTGTAATTGTTCCTTTAGAACCTTGGCTACTTGTTACATTTAATTTTACTTGGTATGTTCCAGGTTTTTTGAATACATGCGATGGATTTTCTAGAGTAGAGGTAGTAGCATCTCCAAAGTCCCATTCCCATTTAGTTAATGTTCCAATTGTATTTACGGAAGTATTAATAAAGTTTAGAGCAGCATCCACACATGCATTGGTGGAGTGTATAAAGTTTGCATTTGGTTTTGAGAGTTCAATAGCGAAGAAGTAGGAACTAACACAACCTTCTTCTGTACGCACTTTTAATGTCACTTTGTATTCACCCCCAGCACTGTAGTAGTGTGTTGGATTTTTTTCTGTACTTGTTTTTTGATCTCCAAAGTTCCATTCATACGTTGGTGAATTTCCTACATTTTCTGAAATATTAGTAAACTTGGTAGAATCCTTAAGTGGTAAAAATTCGGAAGTAAAGTTTGCTTTTGGGGATTGATTTACTTTTAAAATCTGGGTTATAGAGTCCTTACATCCTTCTGCAGTTTTTACTACTAATTTCGCTGTGTAATCTCCTGGATCTGTGAAGGTTGTGCTTACGTCTTGGTTTTTGGATGTAGAACCATTACCAAGGTCCCATGTATATCCTGCAATTGGAATTCCGGATGCGTTTAATGGACCTTTAAATACGATAGGTGATCCACTACATAATATACTCGTAGTTAATTTAGAATTGTTTGTAATTGGAGTTACTGGAGTGACCTTGTATTTAGATGGGTAACCTACTAATAATGTTGTAATTGAAAAGAAATCTGCTTCAGAAATTGAGGTACAAGGTACATTTATTTGAAAGCGCACATATATGAGAGGCGTGTTATTTGGTATTACATAGGAAACGTAAGGTCCTGATGAATTGTTACGTAAAAAATTATCGTTTGGATTTAAGAAGGAATACGGTTCTAATTGTGCAATAATCTTTGTAGTGCTGATGTAGGTTAATTTTGTTTGGTTAAATTTCATTCTAAAATCAAAGGAACTTACTGGGCCTTTTGATTTTACATAGATTGGCATATCAAAGTAGGTTATACCATTAGAGAAAGAATAAATTGCATTTTGCAAATCAAAAAATAGTGTGTCGTTTGCTACATCTGGCGGTGGTGTAGGTAGGAATGTTGCGCCATGAGCAGAATTATTATTTTCTTTTGCATGTAATTGAACACTGCAAAACAGGATTAAAATCCAAACTATTTTTTTCATAAACAAGCTATTAAAGTCACATTAAGTCACAAAACAAAGGTAGTTTTGGAAGACTAAAATAAAATAAAGCCTATGTTATGATATGTTTATTAGGTTGTTTAGTTTGTGTTAACACGCCATTTAGTTAATTGTTATTGATCTCAATTTTTTCTATTTTGTTGAAGTCATCGTTAAATACATTTACCAAATACATTCCGTTTGATAAGTTTGAAATATGAATTATTTGTTGTTTGTTAGCTTCTAAGATTCCTGCATAACTTACTTTCTTTCCTGAAATATCTGTAATTATGAAATTTGAGTTTACACTTGAAATGATGTTTAAGTATTCAGTAGTAGGATTAGGATACATTTTTACATTATTTAACTCAATTGAATCAATAACACTTGCGGACTTAAAATGTAGTAGTTGTGTTAATGTATCCTTGCAACCTTCCTTAGTGGTAATCTCTAATTTTATCAAATAGTTACCAGTTTCGAGATAGGATGTATTTACTTTTTGTTTGGTGGAAGTTTCTCCATTACCTAGATCCCAATTGTAGGATACGATAGGAATTCCGGAGGTGTTAGAGGGTCCTTCAAACGAAATAGATTTTCCGATAGAAAGTGGGCTAGTTGTTAATAGTGTATTGGTGGTTATCGGTGTTACAGGAGTCACCTGATTTTTGCACGGATAACCCACCAATAATGTCGTGATAGAAAAGAAATCAGTTTCATTAATAGTCGTACAAGGAACATTTATTTGAAAACGAACATAGACAAGGTTTATATTATTTGGTATTACATAGGATACACTAGGGCCGGATGTATTGTTACGTAAAAAATTATCATTTTGGTTTAAGGAAGTAAAGGGTTCTAGTTTTTCTACTAGCTTAGTTGTACTAATATAAGTGAGTTTTGTTTGATTGAATTTTAATCTAAAGTCAAACGAGCTTACAGGTCCTTTAGATCGAATATAGATCGGGATATCTAAAAAATTTCCTGTAGTAGTAAATGAATAGATGGCATTTTGTACATCCAAAAATAGTGTATCATTCGCTACATCTGGAGGCGGTGGTGGAAGAAAGGGTGTTTTAATGTTATTGTGCAAATTTTCGTTTGCATAGAGTTGGGAGGCAAGAAGTAGTATAATTAAGTAAATTGTTTTTTTCATTTTGAAACGGTTTAATATTGCTAGTTTGTTGGTTTACAAATTTACTTTTGAAACAACAAAACACATTAAACTAGATGCTATGATATGTTTAAATCGTTGTTTATTTAATATTAATTTTCTTCATCTTTGCGCATAAAAAAAGGTCGCGGCATAAGCCGCGACCTCTTCTGAAAATCAAAGAATGTATTAGTTGTTGATCACAACTCTTTCCACTTTGTTAAATGTTTCGTTGTATACATTTACTAAGTACATACCGTTTGCAAAGTTTGAAACATTGATTGCTTGTTGCATGTTAGCGTTTAAGTCACCACTAAAGATTACTTCTTTTCCAGAAATATCTGTTATGATTACTTTAGAGTTAACACCAGCAACGATGTTTAATGAACCAGCTGCAGGGTTAGGATACACTTTCACAGAATTAGAAGCATCTACTGAAGCAATTCCAGCAGCTAAACCTCTTAATTCTACTTTTACTTGTTTACCATCTAACATACCTTTTACAGATGTAAAATCTTCCATGTTTATTTTACCGTTAGCAGCATCAAATTGAACAGATACTACGTTTGTATTTAAATCAAATGTAGAGAAATCATTCGATGTAAAACGTAAAGTTCTGTCATCAATATTGAAGTGGTTAAAGCTCTCGATTTCGTTTGATTTAGCGATTACATTTTTGAATGTTAATGCATCTTCGTTAAATTTAATTGCGAAGTCAAGTCCTTTTACTGTTTTTTGACCTTCGATAGAAACAGGCACTTCAATAGTAGAACCATTAACTTTAACATTTGCGAAATCGAAAACGATTTTGTTTTCCAAAGATTTCACTAAACCATTTTTAACAAATGCATCATAGTTACCATCTACATCACCAATCATAATTCCTTTGTATGTTTCTGGAGTTATGTCAGGACAGTTAGCAAAATCAGTTACTGTAGCAGGTAAGAAGAAAGGAGTTACAGGAACTCTTGATTTCGAGAAACCACCAGCTAAGTCATTTGCAGGGTACGTAGTAGAAATTTTGTATGCTGCATTGTTTTTGATTCTTAATGAGTCAACAAAGATCCAGTCTTTAGATGGTTGACCATTAGATACACCAGCATTTGTATAGTTCCAAGCTTGTCTGTACTCACCAATGCTTAAAGCACCTCTTTGTCTGATTTGAGAGATATCTCCCGCAGAGATAACACCATCGATGTTAACGTCAGCAGCAATCATTTGGAATACATTTGGCGTTACAGCAACGTCATTTAATAGTATAGAGTTGATGATGTTTACGTCACCTGCGTTTACTACGTCAAAAACGTCTGTTGTGTTAGCGATATCTCTTACGATACGTACACCTAAACCGTTATTTAAGTCATAAGAAACTTCACCAGCAAGGTTTGCTTTTACATCGATATTGTTACCGTTGATAATACCAGTATTTACATCTGCACCATATACTTTCGTTGCTAAATAATCATTTGGTAATAAAGCATCGTATTTGATTGGAGAATTGTCAGACCAGAAACGTAACGCCATTGGGAATGTAAAATCTTTACGCGTAATTGCTTTTCCAGCAGATACTGCTTTTGTAGAAACACCACCAATGTAAGACTCTTGTAGGAAAGAAGCAGTAACAGTTGTAGTATCTACAGATGCAAAGTTTGCAGTTTTATTGAACTCAATGGTAACAATTTTACCAATACCAGCAAATTTTGTGTTAGCAGGAGCACTTGCGTTGAAGTAAACAGAAATGTTCATTGTACCGTTAATTGCATCAATGGATTTGGATGTGTTTACAAATGCAGGGTTAATCAAATCACTGTTTACAGTAATTATTCCTGAAGGAGTCATTTTTGTTTTGTCGTAAGCAACAACCATATCGTATCCAATCACGTCATTTACTGTGTTTGTAGCAGCAGCAGTAACAGCCATGTTGAATTTAGGAAGGTTACATTTTTGTTCTACCGTAAGAATTTCGTATGGTAGTGCATTTGGATCTGCAACAGAGAATGTTTGCGCTGGAGAAGTAGTTACAGCACCTTTGTTATCTGTAGCTCTTACTGTCAACGATTTATTCCCTGGTGTACTTGTCCAAGCGTAAGAATATGGAGCAGTATTATCTGTACCAACTACTGTACCATTGATTAAGAATTCAACACCAGTTACCGAACCATCCGAATCTGCTGCATTAGCATTGATTGTGATTACGGTAGGAGCGATGATAGATCCAGCAATAGATGGAGTAGTAGATGCGATTGTTGCTGTTGGAGGATTGTTAGCAGCAATTGTAATGTTTGGTGTTGTAGAAGTTCCTGTTAACCCTAAGTTATCTGTAGCAACCGCTTTGATAGCACGAACACCTAAAGATGAAGTCCAGTTTACAGAGTAAGGAGCAGTATTATCTACACCTACAGAAACGTTATCTACGAAGAACTCTACTTGCGCAACTGAACCATCCACGTCAGAAGCTGTAGAAGTTAATGTGATTACATCTCCAACGATACCGTTAGAACCAGCAACAGTAACTGTTGGAGCTTGGTTATTAGCAACAGTGATTGCAACAACAGAAGAAGTGGTGTTATCTCCTTTGTTATCCGTAGCAACTGCAGTGATATTATGGTTACCAGCAACTGCAGTATAGTTAGCTGTAAATGGAGCAGCATTATCTACACCAACAGAAACACCGTCTACGAAGAATTCAACTTGTGTAACTGATCCGTCAACGTCTGCAGCAGAAGCTGTTAATGTTGTTGCAGTACCAGTGATGATAGAAGAACCGTTAGCAGGAGAAGTTACACTTACTGTAGGAGGATTGTTTGGAGCTAAAGTTAATGACTCTAATACTGTTTCACCAGGAAGAGCATTGGAAGCTACATATTTTTGAGAAACTCCAGCAGTTGGCGTACCAATTTGGATGTTAAATTCAAAACGGAAAACACCATCAGTTGTAAATTGTCCTAATAATACTCTGTTTTCAGATGTTGGTCCAGTTGCACCATTTAATGCAGAAACAGCTCCATCCGTAACGATAAAAGAGTTACCAAATTGACTTGTTGCATCAAATAATCCGCCAGTTGGATCGATACCTACGAAAGTAACAGCCTCAGGAGAACCAGCGATGTTACCATCTTGTGTTTTCAATCCGATACCCATTAAACCACCAGTATTATTTAAGATAGATGACAAAGTCAATAAGTTGGCAGCACCATTATCTTCTGTTTTCAAAACACCAAATTGTCCAGTTGCAGAAGCACCTACAGATAACCAAGAGTCAAGTGCAACCGTATTGGTTTTTAATTGTGCACTTGGGATAGCATTTGCAGTTGCAGCTCCACGATCCTCATTGTTGAAGAAAGAAGTAGAAGTAGAAATTTTTAAAGGGTGATCGGCATTACCATATAATGCTTGGAATTTGTATCCTGGTAACATATCTGCATATACACGGTAAGTTACAGATCCTACAGGAAGAGTACCTACTGAAGCAGCAGCATCTGCAGCGTTTGCGATGTAGTATTTTTCAACGATGATTCCCTCTAAACCGTTTTGCGCTTGTGCAAAACCGCCACCTAATAAAGCCAAACTTAAGCTCATTAAGATTTTTTTAGCAATTCTTCTTTTTTGTCTTTTTGTTTCCATTTTTATTTTATTTTAAAATGAACAGAGTCCTAAATTTTAGGACTCTGCATTATTTTTTTTAGTTACAGCTTGTACCAAAAGATGAGGATAACTGTAAGAAGTCATTTACGTTAGTAACACCATCTGCGTTGATATCCGTAGGACATGCAGCAAGACCTTTCGTATGACCTAACATGTGTGAGTAAGACCAGTCAGATAACCAGTTTTCGTTCGCATTAGGAGAAAAAGCACCACGGTAGTTAGCAGTTCTGTAGAAACCATCTACTGGAGCAGTAGGACAACCACTAATTGATAATGCAGGGTTTGGAGCTAAATCATTTTTAACTGTAATTGCATTTGTTGTAGTATTAATAGTGTAAGCATAATCAAAACCTGGCAATGTATTTCCAGTTACAACTACGTTACCGTCAGCAGTAAATTGATCATTATCAGCAGTTACAACGTTAGCAGCTGAACCACCAACAGTTAATGGGTTAGTTACACCAACGAATGTGTTACATTTTACTTTTAAGATATTTGAACCATTTCCATTTGCAGTTGACCAGTTATGGTAAGATTCAGAAGTACCTGGACGAACTGTACCAACAGATTTAACTGTATTAAAACCATTTTTCCAGTTTGCGAATACAGAGTTGTAGAATTCACCACCTGTTAATTCTTTTGCAGCGATTGCAAACATACCAGTGTTATCGGATGTGTTTGTAGTTTTAGCGTTACCAACCATTGTAACGTTATAGAATACAGGAATCGATTTTGGATTGTTATTTGTTTTGTTATCATCTGAATCCGCTTCAAATCCATTATCTGAATCAGGGCTAGAAGTAAGATCTGATTTCATTCCAAAAATAAATTGCGCTTTACCAGACCAACCTAAATCGTAATCAACCATATCGTCATTTCCAAATATTGTAGATAAATATTTGATGTTTACTGTACCACCAAAGAATTCCACGTTATCATCTGCACAAGAAACGATTTCGATATGTTCCAATGTAGTACCTCTACCAACAGAACCCAAAGTAATACCATTTAACTCAGCTCCAACAGTTAATATAGCTCCTGCGTGACGTACAGAAACATAACGTAAGATACCTGAGTTATCATTATCATTAAAGGATTGACCACCTGTTAAGTTAACACCATATTGATTTTGTAGGTTAGATGTAGCAAAACCTTCAACGGTACCTAAACCATTTGCAACAGCTAATTTACCAGCACCACCTGCAACGTAAGGTCCATTTCCAGCCAACGTCAAGTTGTTAGTTGCAGTACCTAAAAGTACCAAACCACCCCATTTTCCGATGTTTGAAATTGCATATGTTCCGTCCATTGGATCAGCTTCTGCTGTAAATACAATTTGACAATCTGCAGAACCATCCGCGATAATTTTAGCACCTCTTGAAATAACTAATGCAGATGCTTTTGCTGGGTCAGGTACTCCTGGAGTAGCGCCATCTGGAGCAGTACGTCCTTTAAGTACAGTTCCTGGAGCAATTGTAAGAGTTTGTAAAGAATCAACGTAAATTTTTTGGTCGATGATATACGTTTTATCACATGTAAGAACAGCACCAGCAGTTAATTCTCCACCATAAGTACCATTTATAGCTGTAAATCCAGGTAAGGAAGAAAGCAATACAGTTGGTCTTGAAGCTACAGGTGGACAACCACAAGCGGAACCTAAGTTAGATTGCCCAAAAGATGGCGTGATTGCAGCTACAGCCAATGCTGCAGAAGCGATCATTTTTGAAATTGGTAATTTCTTTTTCATTTTTTAATGTTTTTAAAAATTTTACTGAGTACAACATGCACTCAATTTTCATGTCAAATTTCGTTCGCTTTTGCTTGCATATTGATAAAAAAACTGTTATCAATAAAACAAGTATTTTAATGGGAAATGTTAAATAATGGAACAGTGGATTAACAAATAGATTTGTTTGTTTCTATTTGATTAATATTTATTTAATACTTTCTTTTTTTTGGATTTTAATCCATTGATTTTCAATTCTTGATTGTTAAATGGCTAAGCTTTTGTTTGATAAAGTTTTGCACTTAATAATGTGTATAAACCGAACAAAAAAGCCGTGACATAACTGCCACGGCTTAATCTATTTAAAAAGATTGAATTAGTTGTTAATCACAACACGTTCCGTTTTTGTATAATTAGCATTAAAAATTCTAACTAAGTAAACACCAGCTGAAAATTCTGAAACAGCTACATGATGCGATGTGTTAGCAATTAATTCATTTTTGTATGTAATTACTTTTCCAGAAATATCGGTAATTTCTAGAGAAGCATTTTCACTAGCAATAATGGATAATTCTTGGTTTGCAGGGTTTGGGTAAACCAATGTTTGTAGGTTTGCTGCAATTGTTTCGATAGATACGTTGTTATCTCTTACCATAATATCTTTTGTTTTAGTGCTTGTTAAACCTCGATTATCTGTTGCTAGTATTTTTACGGTATGTTTACCAGCGACAGCTTTCCAAGTAGAAGTATATGGGGCTATAGAATCACTTGCAAGTACTACATTATCTATAAAAAATTCCACTTTTTTAATTGAACCATCTGTATCCGTTGCCTTTGCTGTAATTAGAACATTAGCACCAACAATTGCGGTTGAATCAACAATTAGTTCTACAAGTGGCGCTTTATTATCTACAACTTCAAGTATGGAATCTGCAGATGTTCCAGTAAACCCTCTATTGTCTGTAGCTATTGCTTTTACTTTGTGTACTCCAGCTTTTGCAACCCATTTAATAGCATATGGCGCAGTAGTACTTATGCCGACAGATAAATTACCGACAAAGAATTCTACTTGTGTAATAGTACCATCTTTGTCTACCGCAGTAGATGTGAATGTTACCTCATCTCCTGTTATTGCATTTTTTGGGGATTGTATCGTAACAACTGGCGCTTGATTATTTACAACCGTGATGGAATCTTTTTTAGATGTACCTTTTAATCCAAAATTGTCCGTTGCAACTGCTTTTATAAAATGTTTCCCAAATGTAGTTTTGTATGAAATAGAGTAAGGACTTGTAGCATCTGTTCCAACTGAAACATCATCTACAAAAAATTCCACAGAAGCAATCGTACCGTCAGAATCAGTAGCCGTAGCAGAAATTACTACAGCATCGCCTGTAATAGCATTTGCAGGATTAGAAACTGTAACAATTGGAGCAACATTATCTTTTACGATAATAGTTGAATCTTTCGATGTACCCTTTAATCCTTTATTATCAATTGCTACTGCTTTTATTTTGTGCGTACCTACTATAGCATTCCAATTAATCGAATATGGAGAAGATTTATCTGTACCTAGATAAGTTCCATCTACGAAAAATTGAACAGAATCAATAGAACCATCTACGTCATTTGCAATCGCATTGATTGCTATCATAGACCCTGTCATTGCTGTTGGAACAACTGCAACACTTACAGTTGGCGCTTGATTATCATTAACAACTATAGTAATTGGCTCTGAGACAGTGCTATCTCCTTTATTGTCTTTTGCAATAGCAGTTAATAAATGTGTGCCTGTAACAGTTTTGTAATCATATTCAAATGGAGCAGTGAAATCTACACCTACTAATTTTCCATTTACAAAAAACTCAACTTGAGTAACTGTCCCATCTTTATCTGTAGCATTAGCAGTAATAGTAGCAATTGCAGCAGTCATGAATTTTGCGTTATTCGCTGGAGAAGTAATACTTACAGCAGGAGGTATATTAGATTCATATTTTAATGATGTTATTGTTTTTTCTCCAATAATAGGATTAGAAGCAACATATTTTTCGGAAACTCCTGGAGTAGGAGTACCAATTTGAATATTGAGTTCGAACGTAAATACACCATCTGTTGTAAATTGTCCAAGCAAAATGCGGTTTTCCGCTGTTGGTCCAGTAGCACCATTTAACGCTGAAATTGCTCCATTATTTGTTGTAAAGGAATTTCCAGATTGACTAGTTGCATCGAATAAACCACCTGTTGGATCAATACCTACGAAAGTAACAGCTTCTGGAGAACCAGCCATGTTACCATCTTGTTTTTTCAATCCTATCCCAATAGCAAGGGCTGTATTATTTAAAATAGAATTTGCAGTCAGTAAGTTAGCTGCACCATTATCTTCGGTTTTAAGAACACCAAATTGTCCAGTCGCAGAAGCGCCCACAGAAAACCAAGAGTCTAAAGCTACTGTATTGTTTTTTAATTGTGCACTTGCTATGGCATTTGCAGTTGTTGCTCCTCTGTCTTCGTTGTTAAAGAAGGAAGTAGAAGTAGCAATTTTTAATGGGTGGTCTGCATTTCCATATAAAGCTTGAAAACGATATCCCGGTAACATGTCTGCATATAAACGATAGGTAACAGAACCAACAGGAAGAGTTCCAAGGGATGCAACAGAATCCTCTTTTGTAGAAATATAATATTTCTCTACAATAATTTTTTCTAACCCATTTTGGGCAAAAGTAACTGTCCATAGTAAAGACAGCCCTAGTCCAAGAAAGATTTTTTTAGTAGTTTTCTTCATATAAGCAAATTGATTTTAGTTTTTATACAATAATTCAAATTTGCGAAGGAAAAACAAGAAGGTCGTAAAGGATTTGTTATCTAAAGAATATCAATTTTTAACCCAAGTTTATATATACTTCTCTTTAATTTAATAGACGGTTTTTTTGTTAATTCAGACGTAATTTTCGCGTCATAGAAGGTGTCCAGTAATTTACTGCTGGATGTTATTTGCTAAGCTATAGTATTTTATGAAATTCACTTCATCTCCCATTGCTTTATAAACCTGAGCAAGTAACAATTTTATTTCTATATTTTTTGGTGCAACTAGTATCCCTTTGTTTAGGTACATTATAGCACGATGATAAGCGCCAATACTAGCCAGTGTCATCCCTAAATTATGATACCCTCGAACAGCTTTTGGATGAACATTTATTTCTTTTTTGTAAAATTGGATAGCACTTTTAAAGTCTTTTATATCAAAATAGATATCTCCTAAATTCCCATTACAGCTTTTACTGTCTAACTTTTGTACTTTGTTAAAATAATAAATGGCAGAATCATTTTGATGGAGCATTTGATATGCATTTCCAAGGTTCTCTAGATTTTCGATCGAATTCGGATACATCCTGTAGGACCAAGTTAATTCGTGTATTCCTTTCTTAATTACATCTGTTTTTATTTTATTGTCCGTTGTTATTGTTTGTCCTTTTTTCAGATATTCAATCCCTAAGAATAAATGTGCTTTCGCATTGTTTTTTAAATTTTTACTGTCCGATAGAAATAGGCTGTAATTTTCTTTCCAATCGCTATTTCTAGAAATTGTTTTTATAGAAAAGAAACAACATATTGTGAGGATAACATACAACATTTTTCGTGCACCAAAAATTCTATCAAATAAAAATGGAAGAACGAAACAAAAACCAAAAGATGGAAAATATAAAAATCGTATGGAAAAAATAGAACCTATCTTTAGTGGTAAATTACTGAAGAGGGATATCGTAATTCCAAAAAATAATATTCCATATATTATGACTTCTTTTTTTTGGAAACGGTAAATCGTGTAGGTAAAAAGAAGGACTATCATGGTGAATGACAACCAGAAATAAATATGTGTATAATGTATAATTGGAATTTGATTAAAAGAGTAGTCGTACAGAAGTTTGTATGGAACAAAAACTAAAAATACATAATGCCCAACAAGTGAAAATGCAGTTGGGAGTCGCTCTACTAAGGACAAATCAACAAGCGGATTTTCTAGTTTTGCTATTGCGTAACTTGTTCCATGGTTTTCTAAAACAACATGCCGGAGTAGTAAAAAAAGAATCGAAATAATACTTAAATACACAACTGGTTTTCTATAGGTTTTCCAAGAGTTATCCGTGAAAAAGTAAAGTGTAATTGGTAGAATTAGTAAGATTAAAATCGCAGTCTCTTTGGATAGTAGTGCAAGTAAATAAAAGAGGCAACACATCCACAGCTTTTTGTTTGATTTCGATTTAACGTAGTTTATGCCATATAATAAGGCGAGTATGGAGAAAAAGAAAGCAAGTAATTCATCTCTACTTTTGATGTTTGCAACTACTTCTGTATGTGTTGGATGCGTAGTGAAAAGTAAAGTAATACTCAGAGGTAGAATGAGTGAATATTTCGGCAATATGGTACGTAAAAAAATAAATACTACCTGAATGGTTAAAACATAAAATAGAATATTTACAAAATGATGTATGGTAGGATTATTAGGAGAAATTTGCCATTCGATAGCAAATAAGATAACGGATAACGGTCTGTATAAACCATCTCCCATTGCTGCATGACCGTAGCGGTAAAAATGACTAACTATTTCTGGTATTCCAGCAATTCCTTTTTGTGTTACAAAATTCTCAGTGATAACTGTGTAGTCATCTAATACATATCCATGATTCAATGTATTAATGTATAGTAATATCGTTAAAATAAAAAGAAGTAGGTGTACTGTTTTTGTACTAAGCAGATTCATTAACTCTTTTTATTTTTTTTAGTGAAAGCTATAGAATAAACCAAAATTTGCACCTAGTGCATACAACCATTTTTTAACAGGATCATTATTCACAGGAGTTACGGATCGTTTATATAATCCTTCTACTTTGAATATCCAATTATCGGCTAATTTTGCCTGCATACCTAATCCAGCGATTGCTCCAAGGTTAAACGAAGATAAACTTGTACGATTCGTAAATTGAACAGCTTCTTTTTTATCTTCCAAGTGAATCACTGTTTTTTGTTGGATAAAGAAATTTCCAGTAAGTCCAAATGTTGTATAAATGTCTACTTTTTTAGAAATTACTACATAGTCTAAACGTACCGGAACAGCTACAAAATAGTAATGATTTGTATAATTAACTGTTTGTAGATCTACATTATTTTTCGTTTGCTCACCATTATTTGTAAAAAATGCGCCTGTAGTTAGGTTTGTTTTTTTGCCTATGGCATGGCTATACTGAACACCTGTTGCAAAACCATATTTTGGAGTCTCCATAGAATCTGCGATTTCTTTAATCCACATCGATTTTGTATCTGCCTCCAATAAACGGAAGGTGTAGTCTGTGGAATAGGTAATGCCAAGTTGCTGTTTTTTCCAGGATGTTGTATCTACTTGGATACTGTCTTGTGCATGGATAAATGCGCTAATTACGGTAATAAGGATACTGAATAATAGTTTCATAGGATTGAGTTTGATTAATCTTTGATACAACGAATACTAAAACCATACGTTGTATACGTATGATGACGAAATACTTTCTTTTGTTTTGCATCGATGTAACGGTACCATGCTTCATTTCCACTGGATGGGGTAGAAGTCCACCAAAATGCGGTGTTTTTTTCTTTATTTATTGCCCCACTAAATAAGCGACATCCTGCAAATAATCCAGTAAATCCACTTTCATTGGTTCCAAATGCATATATTTCACTTTCTGTCGGTGCTTTATATTTTGCTAATAATTTATCCGCTTCTACACTACCTCTCCATGCAGTTTTTTCGGATTCACTCGTTTGCATTCCAAGTGTTTTTTCCAAAGTTTTCCATTCTTCATCACTCGGAATATGCCATCCTTTTGGGGCAATCATTTTAATATTATCTATCACTTTCCAATTATAAAGTGCTCCTAATGTTGTGTCATAGATACAATATGCAGGTTTTGTTGCGTTAGCCCATAGTGAATCTGCAGCTTTTTCAGATAAATGCGCAATAGGAGTATTGTCCGTAAAAACAGTTACTTTGAGGTTTTCAGCCATCCACCATTGCTTACCTATTTTTACTGTTTTGTACGAATTTCCTTGTACATCCTTCATGCTACTATATTCAGGTGTAATCGCTGTAACTTCTTCTTTGGTACAACGAATCATGCTTACCAATACAAGGATACTTGTTGCAACGAAACAAATTGTTTTCTTTTTCATCCTTTAGTTAATGTTTGATAAATGTTTTACTTTCAATCGTATTTCCTACTGTTAAGCGTAAATGATAGATACCATTCGGTAATTGTTCAATATGAACCGCTTCATCCATCAGAATCGATTTTTCTCCAAGTGTTTTTGTTAATACAGCATTTCCAAATACATCGTAAATAGTATATGCCATTGCCGTTTCTTCACCAGTTTTAGCATTAATATAGATGTAACTACTACTTGGGTTTGGATGGATTTCAAAGTCTAGTCCATTTTGGAGTAGGGAAGGACATACTTCTGCAATATCACGATTATTACAAGATCCTGGATAACAACACAAATTGTGTATCATTACATTGGCAGTAGGATCGTAATTACATGCTTTTGGGTCCATACATCCTAGTATTATTTTTGTTTTACATGCATTTTGTTCGTTACATACTGCACGGGGGGAATATTCCATGTAATTTTGGTCTGTACATCCACACGTAAATGGATATTTTAAAAATCCGCTATAACGTTCGTTCAACTCGTTTTTTTGTACTAAAATGGAATCATTTGATACATATTGTACTTTTGTTGGAACCCCATTTATGTTTTCGAGTACTTCGATATTCAAGGCAAACGAAAGCTCTCCTGTGGTGGTAACTTGTGCTATTAAAATCTGATTTTTACTACTATCTGGACCTATAATTCCTGCATTTTTAAGAAAGAAATCTGTGCTTTTAAAACTATTTCCTGGTACAATTGATCCAAATATAGTGGAATCATCTTTGTCTCCAAAGAATGCTTTTATACCATAATCTTCAGTTAAACTTATCACGTTTTTTATAAGTTGATTACCATCATTACGTGTGATAGGAATTCCAGCTTTAGTGTCTCTATTTGCTAATAAACCAAATGGCAATGCTGCGCTACCACCATCATTATTTGTTCCACCGATAAATGAACCATCCGTATCTTGATCTTTGGGAATTCCATAGTAAGTTCCATTAGTATCGGATTTACATATTTGGCCAAGAGTTAACCAACTATCTAGAGCAATTGTATTATTACTATAACGTCCTTTTTTAAAATCTTTTCCAAAACTCAATCCTTCGTTTTTATGATTGAAAATTGGAGCTGTGCTCTGTAATATAAATGGATGATTTTTATCGCCATAAATACGTAGTAATTTATTTCCTTTTGGCAGATCTACATAAATACGATAAGTGACAGAACCAGGAAGTAAATGCCCGCCATTGGTGTCCAATCCGTCAAAATCATCAGAAATATAATATTTTTCAACAATTACATTTTCTATTTGTGCTTGCGAAAGAAAGGATGTTAAAAATAATCCTAACAGTAAAAGAATTGCTTGCAATTTCATAAGCTTATTTTTTTTCATAATTATAGTTTGTATGCAATAGAAAGAATGAAGTTGGTTCCATATCTAAAATTATCAAAGTCGATATAGCCATTATTCATGCGGTATGCTCTTCTTGCTTTTGTGTTTAAAATATCACGAACCATTAAACTAGTGTTAAAGTGTTTCCCGATTTTTTTTGTGATTTTAAAATCGATGGTATTACGAGGCATTTCATATACATCTGGGAAACCTTTTATAACACCTGTTATAACTAATCGAGGTCCTTGTACATTATAACTTAACGAAGCGGTGATACCTAAACTATCCGATTTATAAGTAGATATAGCATTTATTATGTATGGAGCTTGTCCAAACATTGGTCGATTAATTGTATCCAACGCTTTAAAATGTTTTACACCATCTATTATCGACATGTCTTTACGTATAAATGCAGAATTGGATTGAACCAAGGTTACATTTGCACGTACTTCAAATTGTTTTCCGATTCCTTTTTTTCCTTCAAACTCGAACCCTTTCACGATAGACTGATCGATGTTTTGCCACGTGATACCAGCAGAGCCAAATCCCATTTCGATATGGTTGCGGAAGTCTTTGTAAAATAAACTTACAGAAATATTATCCCCATTTTTAAAATAGGATTCCCCTCTAAAATCATAGTTTTTGATATGTACGTTTTTTAAGTCAGAGTTACCATATATCAAGGTTCTAAATTCATTATCATATACCGCTGCGTCATTCAACTCACGAATGCTTGGTCGCGCAACTGTTTGACTGAAATTTAAACGTAGATTAACCTGCGCAAATTCGATTTTTTTGATCTTATACACGATATTCGCACTTGGTAATACATTTGTTTCTTTTAAGTCTGCTGCATTTACGAGAGCAAATCCTCCTATGTTTTCGCGACGAATATCGTTTTTAGCATATCCTTTTGTATAATAATCTATTACATCCGAAAAAATTTGCGATTTTTCTACGCGAATACCTCCTGCCAAACGTAGACCAGACTTTAAGGTGTAGTCTAGGGAAACAAATCCAGCTTGGATGGAACTAAATCCGAAGGTATGGTTTCTTGCAAAATCAGCAGTAGAATAATTAAAATCAATAGTACGGTTTGTTAAAATAAATTTATCTTGATTTAGGAAACCATCGATATCATCTGAGTTTAAAGTTTCCCCGCCAATTTTATTTCCATTATTTAAAAAATATTCTTCTAAGTTGGATGTACGATTATTGCGTTGAAATGCAGCCCCAAATTTGATTTTACGTGTCATGTCTGAGGTAGAACTTTTAAATGGAATTTCTGCTGCTGCTCTAGCATCCAAAATGTTTTCATTTAAATAACGATAGTAGCGGCGTATACCTTCTCCTGCTGTTGGAGAAAACGTATAATCAAACGTACTATCAATAACATTATTAACAACATACCCATATTGCAAAACTTTAAAGTCAGGTGCTGCACTGTTTCCTTGTGTATAGGATGTGTTAAAATCAATTTTTGTTTTTGTTTTGGGTAAAAAATGCTCGGATTTTAGTTGATATATTAACTGTTGTCGTTGTTCGTAAAATTGATTTACGCGTGTGCCAGCTTCTTGATCAGGCGAATTATCTCGCTGCGCTACGAAGTTTGCTACATCATTGGTTCCTGAAATGTTTGGCATAAACATAAAAGAGATACTGTTTTTTGCATTGAACTTATACGCAAGATTTACCAGGGTACTCCAGCTATTTGTTTCACGACTAATGATTGCGTTGTCTTTAGCATCAAATCCAAGTTTACTCGTGTCTCCAGATAATCTTTGTGAAATTCCGTTTGGATCATATCGTACGTTTGTTCCATATCTAAATCCAACAATATATCCAAGAGGTTTTCCAAATAATTTAAATTGATTACCAATACTAAAACTTTGGCTAAAATTCATAGGTGCTTTTCGGTTGACAGAGTTCCAGTTATGTGAAAATCCATTGTTATAATCTGTTCCATTGGGATTTATTTTGTCAAAAGCAATTTGCTTGTATTCTGCATTATATTTGTTTACAGCAGCATTAATCGCATTTACATCATTAATACCACTCTTAGAAAGTAAACCCAATTCTACTAACCCCAATTTGAAATAGTTAACTCCTTCAGTGGAACCGTCTTTCCATTCTGTTACTCCAATAGATTTGTAATAATTGCTCAATCCTAATGCTTGCATTTCTTGGTACTGATTGGGTACTAGAATTGGGCTATTTAATTTTTCGTTTTTATTCACACGAAGGCTATTATCAAATCCTAACCAATCCGTCTTGCTGCGTTGCGAGGAAATCACATCTTTAAAGGTAGTCTGTTCGTTGTATCCAAATTGGGATTCCACATTTACTTCTAGTTTTTCAGGATAATCTTTCGTTTCCACGGATAAATATGCACCGGAAAAGTCACCTGGAAGATCTGGAGTTGCTGTTTTTGTGATGATGATATTGTCTACCAAACTTGCTGGAAAGATATCTAATTTGATATTGTTGGTTAAAGGGTCTAAAGTCGGGATACGAGATCCATTTAAGGTTGTTTTTACATATCTATCCCCAATACCACGTACTGTAATCAATCCACCAGCGGTAGAAACACCAGAAACACGTGCTACCGCAGCAGTTACGTTTGGATCTCCTGTTTTTTTCATGGTTTCAGAAGATACATAATCAATGGTTGTAGCCGAATTCTTTTTGATATTCTCCATGTATAAATCATTCGCCTTCGGCTTTTTCTTTTTCACAATCGCTGTTCCAATAGTGGTGACTTTTGGCTCTAAGGAATAATCTTGCAGGTACAATTTGGAACTAGTAAACTTAATTGTATCCTCCAATAATTGATAATTTGTAAGGGAAATTACCAAAACATCGATTGGTAATTTACCATCTACAGAAAAGTTCCCGTCAAAATCGGATAATGCAATTTTTGTTCGATCACTTTTTAAGTAAACTTTCGCGTTGTACAAAGCATTCCCTTTTTCATCTGTAATTTTTCCTCTAACTGTTCCTTGCGAAAATCCAATTACGGTAATAAATAGAGAGAATAATGCCAGTAGGTGTTTTAAATTTTTCATAGCCTTGATAAATGATATTATTCAATAATAAATTTTTGAACTAGTTGTATACCGTTCATCGTGCTATGTAAATGGTAAACTCCTTTTTCTAAATGTTGAATATCTATTGTTTCAATACGCGTGTTTTGATTCTTTTCTAAGTTTTTTTCTAGTACGATTCTTCCTAGATTGTCCACAATTTGATACTCCGTGAAAGTTGCATCATTCGCTCCTTTGATTTCAAATGTTACAAATGTGGATGCAGGATTAGGATATATGTCGATACTCATATTTGCAATACGTTCTTCCTCTAGTCCTGCGGTATAATTTTTAACCTCGATCGTTTTGATGCTGGAATTTGCTTTTGCTCCTTTATCATCTTTAGCAACTGCCTTGATATGATGGATTCCTGCTTTTGCAATCCATTCTACGGAATAAGGTGCCATTTGATCTAAACCGATGGAAATAGAATCTAAGAAGAATTCAACTTCTTTAATCTTGCCATCTAAATCGTATGCATTTGCAGTGATTTTTAGCACATCTTCTTTATAAATGGTCTCAAAATAATTGCTTATACTAACAATTGGTAATTGGTTGTCCAATACTTCTATCATTACGGAGGAAGAAGTAGTTTTTGCTAATTGGTCATCTGTAGCTACCGCAGTAATATAATGTTTACCCTTTGTAGCTGTATAGTTTGCTGTGTATGGAGTTACTGAATCCACACCTATCGATTTATCATCTAGAAAAAATTCAACGTTACGTACTTTACCATTTTCATCCGTTGCATTTGCAAGTATTAATAATACATCGCCTGTCGTAAGTTTTGTGTCATTACCAGTAGGGGTAATAATTGCAATTTCAGGTAAAATATTCGCAATAACTTCTATTGTTACCAATGCAGAAGTTGTTTTTTCTAATTGATTATCTGTTACAACTGCTGTAATAATATGCTTCCCAACTACAGCTGAATAATTTGCGGTGTATGGAGTTACGGAGTCGATACCTACTGTATTCCCATCCACGAAAAATTCTACTTGTTTTACTTTTCCATCTGCGTCACTTGCACTAGCTTGTATAAGTATGTTAGTACCTTTGATAATTTTTGTATCCTTATTAGTTGGAGAAAGTATAGCTATTTCAGGTAGTATATTTGAGAAAATCTCGATACTATCTTTTTTCGAACTTCCTTTTCCATCTTTATCATCTGTCGCAATTGCATATACAGTATGTTTACCAAGAACAGCGGACCAATCAAACGCATATGGTGCTAATGAATCTTTTCCAACGAATAGATTGTCTACATAAAATGCTACATGTTTGATCGTTCCATCTTCATCTGTTGCATTTGCTTCAAGGGTAACCGATCCAATTCGTGCTTTTTTCGGCACTTTAATTGTTACTACAGGAGCGATATTATTACTTACAACAATCGTAATACTAGTGGATGTTGTTGTGGCCTTCTGATTGTCAGTAGCTTTCGCAGTGATTTGATGTGTACCATCCGTGGGTGTATATGCGAAAGAATATGGAGCTGTATTATCTATTCCTATTGAGATTCCATCCACATAAAATTCAACTTGCTCAATCGTTCCGTCTGAATCTGTTGCATTAACACTAATAGTTGTTTCTATGCCTGTTTTTAATTTAGCATTATTTGAAGGAGATGTGATTTCTACTACTGGAGCATTATTACCCGTACGAATTAACGATGGTATAGTAAATTCTTTTTCTTTGTCGTTTGTAATTGGATTAGAAGCAACATATTTTTCAGAAACTCCTGGAGTAGGAGTACCGATTTGAATATTGAGTTCAAACGTAAATAGTCCATCTGTTGTAAATTGTCCAAGTAAAATGCGGTTTTCTGCAGTTGGCCCAGTAGCACCATTTAATGCTGAAATTGCTCCATTATTTGTTGTAAAGGAATTTCCAGATTGACTAGTTGCATCGAAAACGTCTAGTTCAGTTGTTATTCCAACAAATGTTACCGCTTCTGGTTTACCAGCCATGTTGCCATCTTGTGTTTTCAATCCTTTACCCATTGCATCAGTGATGTTGTTTAGGATAGACGATAATGTGAGTAAATTGGCAGCGCCATTATCTTCGTCTTTTAAAACACCAAATTGCCCTGTCGCAGAAGCACCTACAGACAACCAAGAATCCAAAGCCACCGTATTGTTTTTTAATTGTGCACTTGCAATTGCATTGGCAGTTGTTGCACCCCTATCTTCGTTATTAAAGAATGAAGTAGAAGTAGAGATTTTTAATGGGTGATCGGAATTTCCGTATAATGCTTGAAAACGATATCCAGGTAACATATCTGCATATACTCGGTATGTTACTGAACCTATAGGTAATTTTCCTAAGGATGCATCCGAATCCTCTTTTGTAGAAATATAATATTTCTCTACAATAATTTTTTCTAAACCATTTTGAGCATAACCCAAAAATTGCAAGGTCACAAATCCTAGCGCAAGTACTAATTTATTCATCTTTATTTTACTTTTATCTTTCTATTTTTTACGTTCTTTCCCATAGATTAAACTAGGGATACATATTTCATCTTCGATTGGGTTTCGTGCCACAAAACGTTGACTAACACCTTTAGTTGGTGTTGCAACTTGTATGTTTAGTTCAAAGGAGAGTTCACCATCGGTAGTAACCTGTGCAAGTAATACACGATTGTTTGTCAACGAATCTGCACCTTTAGATCCTCCTAAGCATGCCCAAGCTCCATTTTTGATTTCAAATAAACCTCCTGGATGGTTTCCGTCAAAAATTTTTACCGCACTGTCAATATGAAAGAAAAATGGTCTAGGTACATTCTCGTGTCGAACAATACCATCTTTTTCTACTAATGATATTCCCATTGATTTTTTTGCATTCGCTAAAAACTTTTTCTCATGTTTTATCGTTTCTAAGGTGTCATCATCGGTTTTTAAAATACCATAACAATCTTCTCCTGCTGCTCCAACCGATAACCAAGAATCAAGCATTACCGTATTTTTTCGTAAGGTTCTAAAAGGAATTACGTTTGGAATAGTAGCACCATGGTCTATGTTGTTGAAAAAAGTGGTCGTTGTAGCAATGTTTAAGGTGTGTTCAGGACTACCATAGGCAGCTAGGAATTTGTAGCCCGGTAAAAGATCTGCGTATATTCTATAGGTGATAGCATCTATAGATAATTTACCAGCATATACATTTGCTGTAGTATCGTAGGCTTGCGCTACATAATATTTTTCTACGATTATTTTTTCTAATCCTTGTTGAGCAATAGCTGTACCGAAAGAAAAAACAAGCATTAAAATGCTAGATAAAAAGGGTTTTAACATTGTTAATCAAGTAGTTGTTGAATGTTAGTGAATCTACTATTTACTTGAACAAATATCTTTTATTAAAACAGCAAATGGATGAAATCACAATTAACCCTTTATTAATTCCGATTCCCTATTCGTAATATTGGTTTAAACTAACGCGCGTTTTTGATGCGTTTTATTAATAGAGTGTTAAGTGGGGTTGGTGCAAAAAAAAATGGCTGCTCATTTCTGAACAGCCATTTAAGTGGGATGTAGTTATGTTTAATTAACTACAAGTATTTACTTTAATTTTATTTTTCTACTGCTAAACGGATTGTTTCCGTAGAAACACCATTAGAAATTGCAATTAAATAAATTCCAGTCTCAATAGAAGAAGTATTTATCGTTAATTTATTTTCACCTGCTTCTAATGTACCATCAAAGATGTTAGCAACTACTTTTCCTGTAATGTCATACATAAAAACATTTAAAGTTGTTGTAACTGGTAAGTTGAATGATAAAACACCGGATTGATTCATCGGATTAGGATAAATAATTGCATCAGAACCTATCGTAGTTAAATCAGAAATACTTGCGTTACCTTCTATTTCTTTTTGCATTCCACCAACGAATTTTTTACTAGTGAAATCTGCTTTTGTAGCCATAGCTGAACCATTTGATAATCGTGCATCCATCTTGTTTCCTAAATTAGAGAACATGTTTTCCCATTTAATGTCAGCGATTACCATTGTTGTGTCATTCTTTTTTGGACCAAACCAAGGTTGATAGAAACTTTGTGAAGCAGTTACAACATTCGTGTTTTTAGCTAAGTTAACAAATGTATTATTCTCAAAAGACATTGTATCACCCGTAATGTTATCTTCCGTTGAAGAACCTTCTATAGAAAGTCCTTTTTCCCAACCAGTAACTATAGTGTTAAAAACAGAAATACTAGAGTTTCTTCTAATACGGAATGCTTTTTCAAATTTCTCTCCTTGAGGTAATGTGATTGTTCCGTCTCCTTTTGGACCTACCATCGTGATGTTAGAGAAAACAGCAGCAGTTAATGGTTTTGCGTTTGAACCAGTTGCATCGTTATCAGACTCAAATCCATTTGAATCTCCAGCAGCATCTGACATGTCAGCATCTCTTACGATTAAACCAAATTGAACGCGACCTCTATAACCGAAATCTGTATCAAAATCGTCATCTAAACCTCTGTAAGCGATTAGGTGTTTACAATCTACAGTTCCACCAAACCATTCAAAAGAGTCATCTCCAGAAAAAGAAACTTGTACATAATCTACTGCAGTTTTAGAACCAACAGAACCAAACGTTAAACCATTCACTTCTTTGTTTGGTTGTAATGCAATACCAGCGAATTCAATACGAACGAATTTCAAAATACCGGAACTATCTGTATCATCTGTACCACCAAATTCAGTATCTACAGAAGGGTTAATTCCTTCAATGTTTGCTTTAGAACCAGGTTGGTTATTAATTGCTTTACCTAATAAAATAACACCGCCCCAATCACCTTCAGCTCTTGAACCAACAGCTTGGTTAGAAGTAAATACAATTGGATTCTCTTTTGTACCAGAAGCATTAATTTTTGCTCCTTTAGTGATAATTAATGTACCTTGTGTTGTTTTATCTCCTCTAATTATAGTTCCTGGAGCTATTGTTAATGTAGCACCATTTTTAACATAGACTTTATTCTCTAACTTAACGATTCCACTCCAAGTTGTGTTTGAGGTAATGTCAGAAGAAACTGTAGTAGTTGTTGCTCCATAAACTGTGTTTTCTGGGTCAAAATTTGCCCAACCACTTGTCCAGTCTGTTTTTGCAGTATTGTCAGTTACATTAAATGCTCCTTGGTATTTTGTTTCTGTCCAAAAAGTGTTTGCTCCTACAGGCTCAGTAACGAAACCACCAATGAATTTTTTGTTTTTGAAGTCTGCTCCAGTAGCTGCAACTGAACCAACTGTTAAACGTGCATCAATTGTTCCGTCAAATTTAAAAGCGTTAATTAATTTTACATCTGCAAGTAATGAAGTTGTATCATTCGATTTTGCTCCAAACCATGTAGCGTAAAATGCTGGAGCAGCTGTTACTACTTTTGTGGATGTACTAAAATTTGTAAGGATATTGTTTGCAAATACTAAACTGTCTCCAGTTACGTTATCTTCCGTAGAAGTTCCCTCGATTGATAAGCCTTTTTCCCAACCTGTAATGATAGAGTTGAAAACAGAAGTTGCTGTATTTCTTCTTAGACGAAATGCTTTTTCAAATTTTTCACCTTGTGGTAAAACAGTTGTTCCGTCACCTTTAGCTCCGATTAATGTAATGTTTGAAAATACAGGAGCAGTTAATGGTTTTGCACTAGAGCCAGCAGCATCATTGTCTGATTCAAAGCCATTTGAATCACCTGCAACATCCGACATACTTGCATCTCTAATGATTAAACCAAATTGAACACGTCCTCTATATCCGAAATCTGTATCAAAATCGTCATCCAATCCACGGTATGCAATTAAGTGCTTACAATCTACAGTACCACCAAACCATTCGAAAGAATCATCCCCTGAAAAAGAAACTTGTACATTGTCTACTAGTGTTTTGTTTCCTACAGAACCAAAAGTAATACCATTCACTTCTTTGTTCGGTTGTAATGCAATACCTGCGAATTCAATTCTAACATAACGAATAACACCTGAATTATCTGCATCATCTGTACCACCAAATTCTGTATCAGTACTTGGTATAATACCTTCAATGTTCGCTTTTCCTCCAGGTTGGTTATTTACAGCGTTTCCTAAAATGACAAGTCCACCCCAATCGCCTTCTGAACGAGCTCCAGCAGCTTCATTGGAAGTAAAAATAATAGGATTGTTAACGGTACCATCCGCGATGATTTTCGAACCTTTAGTAATAATAAGTGTACCTTGAGTTGTTTTATCCCCGCGAATAATTGTTCCTGGAGCTATTGTTAATGTAACACCTCCTTTAACGTAAATTTTGTTTTCTAGTTTGATAATACCACTCCACGTTGTGTTAGTTGTAATGTCTTTAGATACTGTAGTTGTTGCAGTTCCATACACTGCATTCTCTGGATCAAAGTTTGACCAACCATTTGTCCAGTTTGTTTTAGCTGTGTTGTCAGTAACAGGAAACGCACCTTTGTATTCTGTAGGTGTCCAGAATGCTTGTTGAGCATTCAATGCCGATCCTAATAAAATTGCTGAAACGCTTAAGTAAATTTTTTTCATAATTTATTTTAAATTTTATGGTGCAAAGTAACAGCGCAAAACTCGTTAGAATGTTACCCAAAGATTAATAAATGTTTAATCTTAAATAACGAAAATCTAACAATGTTAATAATGCAAAAAGGGAAGGTTAATACCTTCCCTTTAAATTTTATATGTTTTGATTAACAGTATTTTGCGACTTAAAACTTGTAACTCGCACTTAATGATATGGTTTGTCCATACGATATTTCTTGCCAACGGTTGTCAATTCCTTTTGTGTATCTTTTGTCATTGTTAAGGTCTTGAAAGAACAAAAGTTTCTGTGCTAATAAATCCTTAACATTGAATTTGAATTCCCATGTTTCTTTAATTCGTTTCGCAAATTGCATATCAATCACATGTCTTCCATTTTCCCATACAGATGGTTCTTGGGTATTTCCAACAATGAAAATACGCTGACCAACAACATTATAGTTTATTGCTAAACTCCAATCCTTCGTTGGATGTTCAAATTGATATCCAGCATTTATTATATATGGTGATTGCCCCTGCATCGGTCGATTCCCTCCAGATCCAGCTATACTGTCTAAAAATACCGTTGAATTAATAAAGGATACATTTGAGTATAGCGTTGAATTACTTAGGAAACTATTTTTCTTCAGGGAATCCCCGAATTTTCTAGAAAATAAATCCAATTTAATTCGGTATTCTATTTCCATACCTATATTCTCCACTTTTTTGATATTAGTATAATATAGTTCAGGCGCACCAGAAGTCCCTGTACGATTAATCAGCTCTATTGGATTAGTAAATTCTTTTTTGAATCCAGAAATACTAAACATTTGGGAGGATGACGGATATACTTCATAGCGTACATCATAATTGTCAATCGTAGCTCTTTGTAAATTTGGATTTCCGGATAAAATATTATCCATTACGAAATTATAAAAAGCAAATGGAGCTAATTCTCTAAATTCAGGACGAGAAACAGTTTTGTAGTAACTAGCTCGTAAATTCATTTTTTTAGTTAAGCCATAAATCAAGTTTATCGATGGAAGCAAATCTACTACGGTTGTATCAATCGTTTTGTCTTTATTACTTCCAAATTCCGTATAGTTGAAATGTTGATTATAGGATTCTAATCTTACTCCACCTACAGCTCTAAGTTTTTTTGTAATTTTTGAATCTAACATTACATATCCTGCATTTAGTAGTGAATTAGCAGAATAACTATCACTAACCTTGGTTGCTTCGTCTAACTTAAACCCACCTTTACCGCTTTCTAGTTTACCTAAATTAGAGGATGCGAAAATTAATTCAGGTGCAAGTAGTGTTAAACTATCATTGAATTTTTTACCTGTCGGTTTATATTGTGAGAAACCTAAGTTACGTGCGCTGAAATTACGTGTACGGTATTGGGTGGATCCACCAATTTTTATCTCCTGTTTGTTGTTTTTTATTTCAAATGGAAAAATTAAATCAAACTTTCCAGAATAGATTGTTTCATTTGTTTTAGCCCAAAACATGTTACCTGCTGCTGTAGGAATTGTTCCATTTTTTTGAATGATTGCAGCATAATTTTGTGTGGTGTCGTCTTCTAAATAAGTAGACTTTTGATATACTACACGACGTTGATTAGGTATATCTCTCACAATGTTACTCAATCCTGTACTCCAATTAACCTTCATAAAACGCGCTACTTTGTGCGAACCAGATAATTGACTGGTATTCAGTAAATTTTGGGTGTACCAAAAGTTGGTTGATTTTTCCCATTGACGTGGGTCAGAATCTAATTCACGCACACCTTTACGGATATTAATTCTGTCGTCACTTGAAATAGAATATAAGTTGTAGAAATTAATTCGACTGCTATCATTGAATTCATAGGATAAGTTCAACATGGCAGTATTAAGGATAGACTTAACAAATACAGAATCCTTTAATTCCGATTTAGTAACTACTCCATTCGATTGTTCTTCAAATTCTCTTCGTATGGTTTCATTTGCCTGATTGATTACATTATAATTGTATGCAAAAACAAATCCTAATTTATGGCCATTTTTTAATGAATGCGCCCTTCCAATGCTATATTGTAGGTTGAAATTTGGTAGTGCAGTCCTATTCATAGGTTTCCAAGATGGGGTCAATAACTTTGCTGCATTCGCTTTTTGTTCATTTGTATATGATTCAAAATCCTTAGTGCTTGGGATACCACTTGGTAACTTTCTAGTATCCGCTCCTAATCCTAAAAAATCTGTTGCAGTACTTTCAGATGTTTTAAAATCGTTAAAGGTTGTAATCGTGTTTATAGAACCTCCAATTTGTATCGTTTGGAAATTTTTTGGTCGCGGTGTAATCGTTTTAATGTTAATAACACCTCCAGCAAATTCGCCTGGTAGATCAGGCGTAGCTGTTTTTGTTATAACAAGGTTGTCCAACATATTAGATGGAAAAATATCAAAGGAAAATGCTTTACGGTCCGACTCAGAACTTGGAAGCGGTGCATCATTTAACATCGCAAAATTATAGCGATCGTTTAGTCCACGAATTACAACAAATTTATTGTCTTGAATACTTGCACCACTTACACGTTTCAATACATCGCTAGTTCTTGTATCTGGAGTTTTTTTAATTTCTTCTGCTGTGATTCCACTTGTAACAGAGGTCGCATTTTTTTGTGTCATTAACAATGCGGCAGTTGTTTCAGTTTTAGGTTTATTTCTAAC
>CANHRS010000020.1 GCA_947463445.1 Flavobacteriia bacterium
GCAAAATCCAAATAAAAATGTTAATTTACATCCTATGAATTAATTACAAATACCAAATTGATTCAACAACTTCTAGTTTATTTTTTAAATATAATTTAGACTAAAAGTACATGTATATTAACCTAAACTCGAAAGTCATGGAAAATTTATACTATACACGCATTGAAAAAGAAGTAGTTCCATCCCTTTCCTTTCATAAAGAGTTGGATTTGGATCAACACGATGATATCATCCAACGTTTGGAAAAAGCAACACTTCTAGGAAATATTCATCATTCTAAAGTTATAATATACTTTCAAGATGATGAAGGTCCTAAAAAAGTAGAAACAACAATCTGGGCAACTGGAACAAAATTCATATGCCTAAAAGGTGGTATGTGGATACCAATTTCACGCATCCTAGATGTGGAATATGTAAGCTAAAAGAAATAACACGTTATATGCTAAATAGGCTGTCTTTTTCTGAGACAGCCTATTTGCGTTATAAAATTATCTAAGGATATTATTTGTAGGTATCAAAAGCGCCAAAGGCAACCAATAGGACCATAATCGTTACAATAATTATAATTGAATATGCAATAAAAATTTTGATTTTATCGTCTTTCGTGTTCTCGTCCATAACCGTAGTATTTAGGTGAATAACATGTTTAATTTACTAAATTAAATACTGAAAAACAAGTAATTACAAAAAATATATTTTAGACCAAGTACAATTTAACATGTTACATAGTGTGCATATACACGCTAGACCTTGTAGCGAAAGGAAACTTCATAAATAGTTACTAGAATTAAATAACATTTAACAACCTACTTTAGTAATTTTCATTTTCAATTTTCTACATTAATAAGTACATTTGTTAGATATATACTATAACCTACTGGATGAATTTTTTAAAAATAAATTATGGCCACTCCCGCGTATTCGGTCTAGACTTGTTGCGTATGTTTGCTATCCTATTTGTGGTATTTGGGCATAGCGCAATTTTAGTTCCAGAAGAATACAAAGACATCATTCGAAAAATCACCTTAGATGGCGTGGCTATGTTTTTTGTGTTGAGTGGCTTTTTGATCGGTGGAATTCTAATCAAAATTGTAGAAAAAGAAAAACCGTCCTTTCCAGTACTGCTTAATTTTTGGTCGCGCCGATGGTTGCGTACTGCACCAATTTATTTTATTATTCTAACGATTGTATTGGTATACACCTTTGCATTCAAAGTGGAACGTGTACCTTCTGACTGGTATCGCTATTTCATATTCACGCAAAACTTCAACCATAAACTACCATTGTTTTTCGCGGAATCCTGGAGTTTAAGTATCGAAGAATGGTTTTACTTACTTACTCCTATTGCTTTATTTTTAGCGTTACGTATAAGTAAAGCCACAGTAAAAACAACTACATTAATTGTATTAATCGCAGGTATCATTGCTATTATTGGTTACCGTTTGTATTTGTATAGAACATTACATTTAACCGAATTTGAAGAATTAAATTTACAAATTACACGCCAAGTATTACCGCGTCTTGACTCTATCATGTTTGGGGTTTTAGCAGCTTATATCGCCTACTACTTCCCGAAAGTGTGGAACAAAGCAAATTTTGCAATAATTCCAATCCTTGCATTTATAGCTTTGTATTATTTAAAATTCAAAAACCCAAGTAATATAAGTGAGTATTCTATTGTTTGGCTACCAATTATTAAATCACTCATCGTTTTTATCTCTTTACCTTTCTTGTCACAGTGGAAAGAATTTCGTTTCCCGAAAATAAGCAAAGCAGTAACGTTTATTAGTTTAATCTCATACTCTATGTATTTAACAAACTTAACGATTGTCATACATATTTTCATCAAACATGTTATTCATGGTAATTACCTACATAAACATATTCTACCAAGCTATTGGGAATACGAATACCTCTTATTTTGGGCAGTAACTATTGTTTTATCCTATCTATTATATGTTACAATTGAAGTGCCATTTATGAAACTTCGCGATCTTAAAAAAAAATAAAATTCATACACTATGCATCCAAGAATTAATCAAATCAAAGAAAGAATTCAACCAATCCGAGAATCGATTGTGAACCATGCCTTGTTTCAAGAAATTAAAACCATGGAAGATATTCAACTATTTATGCAGCATCATGTATATGCCGTGTGGGATTTTATGTCCTTGCTTAAATCCTTACAGCGCAACTTAACCTGTGTAGAAACTCCTTGGTTTCCTACTGGAGCACCTGAAACGCGTTTTTTAATCAACGAAATTGTAGTTGGGGAAGAATCCGACGTGGACGCACATGGTGTTCGCAAAAGTCATTTTGAACTATACTTAGATGCTATGCAACAAGCAAATGCTTCTACGGATGAAATTCTACGTTTTTGCAACTCACTTCAAAACACCAAAAATATGGAGGAGAGTTTTGCCGTTAGTAATACGCCGGAAAGTGTTCGCAATTTTGTACGCTTCACTTTCCAAACTATTCATACAAATAAAGCGTATTTACAAGCAGCAATTTTTACCTTTGGGCGCGAAGATTTAATTCCTAACATGTTTTATGCTTTGGTGAATGAATTAAACAAACAATTTCCAGATCAAATTGCACCAATCAAATATTACCTCGACCGACATATCGAAGTAGACGGAGATCACCATAGTCACCTAGCAATCCAAATGACAGAGGAATTGTGCGCTACAAACGATGCGCATTGGGACGAAGCTGAATCATACATACTAGCTTCTTTAGAACAACGTAAATTACTTTGGGATGGTGTGTTAAAAGCGATACAAACAAAAAAACGTATCACACAAACACATTAAATTATTGCATCTGCCAATGGAGGATATTCGCTGGAAACAACGTTTTATGAATTTTGAAAATGCTTTAAAACAATTAGTTGAAGGAGTAGATATATTTGCAAATACGGAAGGATGGAAATGATTGAAAGTAGAAATAACTCTGTACATACGTATCAAGAATCTATTTTGGAAGAGGAATACGAAAAGATAATTAAACAGTATCTACCTGAGCTGATTTCGTTTGAAAGAAAAATGAAAACATATTTCTAATGGAAACGGAATCTTTGAAATTCGGAATAAAACAAACTACAATTGATAAAATCAACGGGGTATTTCGCTTACATCCTGAAATAGAAAAAGTAGTAATTTATGGTTCATGTGCAAAAGGAAATTACCGACCTGTTTCGGATATTGACATCCCCCTTTTTGGAGAAAACGTAACCCGAGATACACTCTCTAAACTCGACTGGGAAATTGACGATTTGAACACCCCCTATTTATTTGACATCTCTATTTATACGAAATTGAACGCTTCTTCGTTACAAGAACATAAAGACCGTTTTGGCCAGGTATTTTACGTGAAAGAAACACCTAATTCTTAATTCTTAATTCTTAATTCTTAATTCTTAATTCTTAAAAAAATGGATATTTTAGCACTCATCGGAATCATCGTACCAACATTAAGTTTATCTATTATCTTGGTATACGTATTGAAATCACAACAACAAAAAGTAGTAGAAATCCCTGCGCCGGTAATAACACCTACAAAGAATGAAAAACACACGAATGAAAACGCAAAATTCTTCTTACCTCATCGCGTAGAAGCATACCAACGTATCATTTTGTTTATGGAACGTATTTCACCAAATTCACTAGTCATGCGTAAATTTCAAAATGGAATGCAAGCAAAAGAACTTCAGGCAGAACTTCTATCCACTATTCGTAGCGAGTTTGAACACAACATTGCGCAACAAATCTTCATCTCTCCACAAGGTTGGAAAATGGTGAAAGAATCCAAAGAAGAAATTATCAAAATCATCAACTTAGCAAGTAGTCAAATCGATGAAAACGGAAACGCTTTAGACTTATCTCAAAAAATCTTTGAAATCGCAACACAACTAGAAAAACTTCCTACAGAAATCACTAACGCGTTTTTGATTAACGAATTGCAAAAGTTATTCTAGAATAAAAAAGGTCCCTCCCTCTGACACCTGCACTACCGCTTGGTTTTCGAAAGTAATACTTTCTCACCTCCAGGAGGAAAAATGTATATCTCACTTCGAAAGATAGAAATACATTTATATTATTCTGAAAAACATAAAATCTTCCTCCTAGATGACAGTCTCGAAAGTTTTGTGGAAATGGAGGTGCCAAAATACCTATCCGTCTCCCCTACTAAATACGTCATTCGAAACTTCGTCACTCGTCACTCAATACCCCGCTTTCTCTTTCGGATAAGCATTAAACGTACCCGACCCCATAGCTATTAAGGTTTCTCCATCATACACTTTCACTTCCGAAACTAAAATTCTATTTCCTTTAGAAACCACCTGCGACTTTGCTACGATTTTAGCCCCTAAGACCGCTGGTTTTAAATAACGTAAAGACAACTCCAACGTAGAAACTACTTTATTATCATTTACAACCGCACTCAAACATGCTACTCCAAGTGCTGCGTCCATTAAGGAGGCTATAACACCACCATGTGCTGCGATCGGCGTAGCCAGATGTTTATCTTCAATGGTAATATAATAATCTACCTTTCCAATTTCAGGAATTTCACAATGCATGCCAATCAATTCCCCGAAATGATTACTACGCGCATATTGTGCTATTAACTCGGATGAAAACATACCTAACTACGCTTTTGCTATTGCATTTTCATGATGAAATTGAATACCATTTGCTGTTAATTCAGCATATACTTTCTCATTCAATGCATAAAAGACAGAAGTATGATCATCTGTTAACGTCCATACCCGTGCATGAATTTCAATAGAGGTTGTCGTCATAGCACCAATTCCTACAAAAGGCTTAGGCTCTTGAAGAACACGTTTTTCCTCGGAAAACAAAGAAACTAAATTAGACTTTACTACCTCAAAATCTGTCCCATACTCTAAATGAAATACAAATTCTACCCTTCTACTTTCTGCCTTAGTCAAATTGGTAATATTTCCATTGGCAATTGGACCGTTTGGCAAAATAACCACTTTATTATCGGGCGTATAAATATGGGTGTTAAAAATTTGTATCTCTTTCACAACCCCTTGTGCCGTTTGCGCTAAAATTGTATCCCCCACTTTAAACGGTTTGAATACCAAAATCATCACACCACCTGCAAAATTGGATAAGGTACCTGAAAACGCCATACCAATCGCCAAACCTGCTGCTCCTAACAAGGCAACAAACGAAGTCATTTGAATACCAAATTGCGTGATACTTGTAACAACTACTAACAATTTTAAGGCTGTAGAAGTCAAACTAGACAAAAATGTCACCAAACTTTCATCGGTATGGCTTCGTTTTAATACACGTCGAATGGTTTTAGATGCGAGGTTTGCTAACCAAAATCCAGCAACCAAAATCACAATTGACATTAATAGATCTGTCCCTATTTTCAATGCCCATTTTTCAATCTCCTCCATGGAGAAACCGAATATTTTTTTTTCAATTGCGTGTAAACCAATCTTCATCTTTTCATCGTTAGTGTTCTACAAATTTAAGAAAGTAAGTGGAAAGTTGAAAGTCCAATATCGAAAGTTAAATTTCTGATTTCACTCCTATAATTTCGACAATTAACTTTATACGTTTAACTTTATAGACTCGTGTATATACTATTGTTTAACTATGAACTATTTCAAAGATAAAATATGTTGGATTACAGGTGCTTCATCCGGAATTGGTGAAGAACTTGCTATTCAATTGAGCCAATATGGTGCGCAGGTAGTACTTTCTGCTAGAAACATAGAGGCACTGCAACAAGTTCTCCAAAAAATGAAACAACCAGAACGTCATTTGATTTTACCTCTCGACTTAGAGAATCAAAAAGAATTCCCAACACTTTGTCAATCAATTATTAAACACTACGGACACATCGATATGTTATTTAACAATGGTGGTTTGAGTCAACGATCCGAAGTACATGAAACATCCATGGAGGTAGATCGTAGAATCATGGAAATCAATTATTTTGGAAATATAGCACTTACAAAAACCGTACTTCCTTATTTTAGAGAACAAAAAAGCGGACACATCATCGTAACTTCCAGTGTTGCAGGTAAATTCGGGTTCTTTTTACGTTCTGCCTATAGTGCATCTAAACATGCTCTGCAAGGATATTACGAAAGTTTACTTTTAGAGGAAGAAAAAAATAACATTGCAGTTACTATTTTGTGTCCTGGAAAAATCAATACGCCAATCTCGATTTCTGCCTTACATGGAAACGGTGAAAAACATAATGCAATGGACCACAATCAAGCAACAGGAATGCCTGTTTCGGTATGTGTTTCCAAAATTTTGAAAGCTGTATCTCACAAGAAAAAAGAAGTGCTAATTGGTAACCGCGAAATTTATGCTGTATATATCAAACGTTTTATACCCGCACTATTCTGGAAAATAATCAAAAACGAAAAAGCGACATAAAAGTTAAAGAATTTACTAGAAGTTGTATTTTAACACAAAGTACTCAGAGAAATAATCTACAAGATTGATAAATTAAGAGTACACATAGTAAACTAACTACGTTAGATTTAACACACGCTACATTTTTGATGAAGTCAAAAACCTTTGTGGACTCAAAACGAGTTAACTTCAAAATTCTCTCCGTGACCTTTGTGTTTAATTCTCTACTTTCCCAAGTAAACTCCTCTTCCTACTATACCCAAAATACACCCCCAGCCCAATCACCAACCAAACTCCAAACCCTATCCAATTAGCTAATTCCAACTCTGTCATCATGTAAAAGCAACTTAACAATCCAAATAAGGGAATCGTAGAAAAATTATATTTAAAAGCTAATACACTAAACAATAAAGTAACTCCAATAAAAATCCATTGCGAAATAGTAACATTAGTTATTCCGAACGTATATATCATTCCTCCGATAATTAAAACGATTAATGGCATTACATACTTCGAATTCAAATAAGGGGTTTTAAAAGTTCCTTTAGGACCATCCTGTCTTGCCTGCATAACCAATACCCCTCCGCACACCAAAACAAAAGCAAAAAGTGTCCCAATACTACATAAATCCGTCACCATCTTCAAATTCATAAACAACGCCGGAATAGCAACCACAAAACCGACAACAATGGTTGCGAAACTTGGTGTTTTATACGTTGGATGAATTTTCGAAAAACGCTTTGGCAATAATCCATCCCTACTCATACTCATCCAAATGCGCGGTTGTCCCATTTGAAAAACTAACAATACGCTTGCCATGGCAATTACAGCACTTACAGCAATGATTCCAGCAATCCATGTAACATGTAACTTTTCAAAAACGAAAGACAACGGATCTCCGACATTTAATAACTTGTAATCAACCATTCCAGTTAATACAAGTGCTATTAGAATATATACAATGGTACATATAATAATAGACCACATCATTGCTTTTGGTAAATCACGCTTCGGATTCTTACACTCCTCTGCAGTAGTAGATATCGCGTCGAAACCAATATATGCAAAAAAGACTGCTGAAACTCCTTTTAACACCCCACCGATACTTTCTGGAGCAAAAGGTTTCCAGTTTTTTACATCTACATAAAATGCACCAACTATCAAAACCAATAAAATCACAAATAATTTAATTAATACCATGATATTACCTGCGCGTTTTGATTCTCGAATACCGCGATAAACCAACCATGTAATCAGCACGATAATACCTAAAGCAGGTAAATCTGCAACAAAATGAAAGCTGCCTATGCGAGGAGCACCCAACCAAGCCTTATATGCAGTTTGTAAATGGAGTTCTAAGGAATGTAATCGTACGCCTTGTTTCAATAAAATAGTCACTTTATCAAATCCCGCATGAGCGGACAAATAATCCATTTGCATCCATGCAGGAAGATTAAATCCACTACTCGCGAGCAAACTAGTAAAATAATCACTCCAAGAAATTGCAACTGTAATATTACCGATAGCATATTCCATAATTAACGACCATCCAATAATCCATGCTACAATTTCACCAAATGCTACATAGGAATAGGTATATGCACTTCCTGAAACAGGCACAATAGACGCAAATTCAGCATAAGCAAACGCAGAAAAACCACATGCTAATGCTGTAAATAAAAATAAAAAAATAACTGCTGGCCCACCAGCATGACTAGCATTTCCAATGGTACTAAAAATACCAGCACCAATAATTGCTGCAATTCCAAAGGAAATTAAATCTTTTAAAGTTAAATGTCTCCCTAATTGTTTACCTGCTTCTTCGTCGACCTTTACTTGCAGGAGTATATCTTCCACCTTTTTTTTTCGAAATAAAGAAGTGTTTTTCATAATAGGAAACAAATTAGTTAAACAAAAAAAGACCTTAGTAAGGTCTTTTTGAAATATCTTTTAGAAAATAATCTATTGAGGAATGATTAATTGTTGACCTATCTCAATTTTATCATCCGATAAGTTATTTGCTTTACGTATCGCATCCGGTTTTACACCATATTCAGCAGCTAATCCATTAATCGTATTTCCAGATTTAACTGTATGACTTTTAGATTTACCAGACTTTACTTTCTTTTCCTCTTTCTTTTTTTCTTCTTTCTTAGGCTCTTTTTCAGCCTTTTTCTCCTCTTTCTTTTTCTCCTCTTTTTTCTCGATCACTTTTGGTGTGACAGTTGACTCTTCTTTTGGAACGGTCGCCTCCTCTACAACAGCTTCAGTAGAAGTTTCAGTAGTTGTCTCCTCTTCTTCATTAACTTCCTCTTCTATTTCTTCCTCTTCCTCCTCTTCTTCTTTCTCCGCTTTTTTCGGTTTTTCATACTCCATCAACTCCTCTAAATCTTGGTGCTGATTCGTCGTGTCTTTTTGTATAACTTCTCCGGCATCATCTAGTACTTTATCCGTGTCATCATGTGGTTGACGGAAAACAAACCATATCAAGACAAATAAAGCAACAATAACAGCACCTATCTTAATTGTTTTATTTCTATCTAATGTTATTTTATTAAATAAATTTACTTGTTCTTGCGTTACTTTTCCTTCAGCTATAGTCGACGCATCAACGACATTGTTATTTTGTGTGCTCGAAGCTGAAATCAATCTTTTTTGAATATTCCCTTCTGTAACCGCAATTAATTGAAGTGTAACATTTTCAGGTACGCTCTTTCCTTTAGCTATATCAACTAATTCTAAGATATTCGTATTGATAGAAGCATATTCTATTTTGCTATTCATAAAAGTATCATCTAATACTTTTGTAATACCATGCGTACAAACCAATACTACATCGCCTGCTGCTACATCTAACTTAGAAAAACAAACAGTGGGAGAAATACTTGGCGTATTCCCCAATGCTTTTGGTAATTTAACCACTGGTTTTGAATAATCTACATCGTTTGATGGATATAATTGAACATCCAAATACCCATGATCAGTAGTCAAACGCTGTAACTTACCTTCTGATTTTAAATAAACACGTGCATTTCCAATATGTGCATAGTACAAACCTTCTTCACGAACCAATACAACAGCAACACTAGCAAATACACCTTTTAAACCCTCTTCCAAAATAGAAGCACGATATACTTGTTCATTAGCAAATTGAAATGCATGATTCAAGCCAATATATACGTTGTCAAAAATTTCCTTTTCAAAAAAATCAAGAATACTTTGTACCGCTAAACGAGAAGCAAAACTTCCATTTGCATCCACAGGACTTCCATCTGCAACCACAAAAACATGTCCGTTCTTGGTTTTTTTATCCCCTAAAGCATCCGAATTAATTGGATGTTTTAACCCTAAATCTGTTTTTGAACAATATGAAACTTTCATTCTATACGTATATTGATAGTGGTATAAATAGACCTATTTTTGCTAATAAACACATGAAATAAACCAAGCGCTAAATTAAGAAAGAAAAGCAATATATAGCAATATAAACAAGACGATATTTAACACAAAGATATGAACGATAGAAGAATTATGTGTGTAAAAATAATTCCAACGTTGCATCCAGGTAGCATCTTCCGAAAGCGCTTCTTCAAATAAATATTCCTCCTCAACCGATACTAAACTTGGTAATTCTACCTTATTTTCTATATTTTCGGTGAAGACCAAGTTACTTCTCAATGTTGCGATTTTTTTGGATACATCAATCGTAGTAACCAACTTTGTCCAATCAAACATGAATTTACCTGCTATAGTCACTTTATCTTTCATAGATAACGTACAAAAAGCCTTAACTTTTTGTCCATTCACAAACGTTCCTAACTCCGTTTTTAAATCCGAAAGAAAAACATTTCCACGCGCATCTTGAAATAATTCTAAATGATATGGATTTATTGCCTCATGATTAATTACTACATCATTATCACTTGCACTCCCTACGCGAATTAGTCTTACTTGTTCCATAAAATAAATTTTTACTCCTGCAAAATTCATTATTATTCCAACTCAAAATAGCGAGAGTTAGTGGAATTATCAGATACAAATTGTTGAAAACAAGCAGTCAGTCTACTTTTTTTTTAGTAAATAAAATTACAATCTACTTTTTCTCTATCTCTTTCAAACTTTCCATTTTCTTATTCGCTAAGAAACTTGTAATATCTTCAAAATGCTCTTTTACCCGTTGATTCCCAAATTCAAATACTTTATTTGCTAAGCCATCCAAGAAATCTCGATCGTGTGAGACTAAAATCAACGTACCATCAAAATCACGCAACGCATCTTTAATAATATCTTTTGTTTTCATATCCAAATGGTTCGTAGGCTCATCAAGTATGAGTAAATTAACAGGCTGCAACAACAATTTTATCATTGCTAAACGTGTTTTCTCGCCTCCAGATAATACCTTTACTTTTTTCGTGCTTTCTTCTCCACCAAACATAAAAGCTCCAAGTATATCGCGAATCTTCAATCGTGCATCTCCTTCTGCCGCTTGATCAATGGTTTCAAAGATAGTTAACGATTCATCCAATAAAGACGCTTGATTCTGTGCAAAATATCCTATTTGAACATTATGCCCTAGTTCTAACTTCCCATCAAAATCAATCTCACCCATAATAGCTTTTACCATCGTAGATTTCCCCTCTCCATTACGACCAACAAAGGCAACTTTTTCTCCACGTTCAATGGTTATTTCTGCATTCTTAAACACTACATGGTCTCCATAGGATTTGGAAATTTCACGTGCAGTTACTGGATAATTCCCAGATCGTGGTGCCGGAGGAAATTTTAAGCGTAACGCGGAAGTATCCACCTCATCCACTTCAATAATTTCTAATTTCTCTAACATCTTCACACGCGATTGAACAACCAACGTTTTAGAAAATGTTCCTTTAAAGCGTTCAATAAATTCTGTTTGTTCCGCAATAAACTTTTGTTGATCGTCAAATTGTTTTTGTTGTTGATCCCGTCGGTCTTTACGTAATTCTAAATACATAGAATAATTCACTTTATAATCGTAAATTCTTCCCATGGTAACTTCGATAGTTCGCGTGGTAATATTATTCACAAATGCTTTGTCATGCGATATAACAACTACTGCTTTTGCACTATTTACTAAAAAATCTTCCAACCACTGAATAGATTCAATATCCATGTGATTCGTTGGCTCATCCAACAAAATTAAATCTGGTTTTTGCAATAAAATCTTTGCTAACTCAATACGCATTCTCCAACCACCACTAAATTCAGAAGTTGGACGCGTAAAATCGGAACGTAAAAATCCGATACCTTGCAACACTTTCTCAACATCCTCATCGAAATTGATTTCTTCGATAGAATAATACTGTTCACTCAATTCGGATACACGCTCGATAACTTTCATATAATCATCGGATTCATAATCCGTACGAACGGTCAATTCCTCGTTCAACTTCTCAATTTCATCCTTCATTGCAAAAATAGATGCGAAGGCTTTACTAGTCTCTTCAAAAACTGTCGCGTTATCTTCTGTCAATAAATGTTGTGGCAAATACGCAATACGATACTCCTTCGGAGCAGAAACTTTTCCGGTCGTAGGCTTGTTAATTCCAGCTAGAATTTTTAATAAAGTAGATTTTCCAGCGCCATTTTTCCCCATCAACGCGATCTTATCATTCTCATTAATAACAAAGGATACATCACTAAATAATTTCTTACCACTAAACTCTACCCCAATCGCATCTATTGATATCATATTTTTATTTTTTTTATAATACTATTAAATTTTCAGTACGTATAAAGTATGTATTATACTTATCCAAGAACTTTTGTACGGATAAGGCATGCCTTATCTTTATACTGCATATTCTTCACTCATCACCCGTCACTCGTCACTCATCACTCACTCCGTTGCTTCTCATACATTTCTTTAAACAAACCTCCTTTTCGCACTAATTCTTCTTGTGTGCCACTCTCTACAATCCTACCTTGATCCAATACGTAAAGACGATCTACAAAACGTAAAGACGAAATACGATGGCTTACAATTACAGTAATTCGATCCTCTGAAGCATCTTCCACCGCTTTCAAAATAACATCTTCTGTTTCTGTGTCTACTGCAGACAAACAATCATCCAACACCAACATTTGTGGTTTGCGAATTAATGCGCGCGCGATACTCACACGTTGTTTTTGTCCACCACTTAAATTCACCCCACGTTCACCTAACACTGTTTCAAAAACATCCGGAAATTCCACAATATTATGATATACATGAGCTTGTTTGGTAACTTCAATCAATGCTTCTTCTGTTACCTCTTGTGAAGTCAATCCAAAAGCAATATTATTTTTTATCGTATCTGAAAATAGAAAAACATCCTGCGGAACAACACCTATTAGCTTACGATATGCTTCTAAATTAATCTCTTTTAAATTTTCATTATTTATAAATACATCCCCCGATGTAGGATCTAATTGGCGTAATAAGATGTTTAACAAAGTAGACTTACCACTTCCTGTTCGACCAATAATACCTATTTTCTCTCCCGCCTTAAACGAAAATGAGACATCCGTCAACACAGGTGTATCACTATCCTCGTACTTAAAAGTCATACGCTCAAAAGTTACTTGTTGCACAGATGAAAATGGTCTTTCAGTAGGATTGATGATAGCAGGTTGAATTTGTAAAAACTCGTTAATTCTTTCTTGCGATGCAGCTGCTCGTTGAATTATCGAAGTAACCCAGCCAACACTGGCAAATGGCCATGTTAACATATTGATATAGAAAATAAATGCCACAATGTCTCCCGGGGTAATTTGTTTCGAATAGGTTAACAATCCTCCATAATAAATAGCCAACAAGGTACTTAGACCAATCAAGAAAACTATCGTAGGCATAAACAAAGCATTCACCCGCACCTGCTTCATCGTTCGCTCTTTATACATATCTGAAGATGCATCAAATTTTTGTTGCATTTCTAATTCTCGTAAATAAGCTTTAATTACACGGATTCCAGAAAAAGTTTCTTGTACAATCGTAGATAACAACGACTGTTCTTTTTGTACAAGTTTACTCAAAGCATTCATTTTACTAGAAACTTTATATATCATCACAGACATAATTGGCAATGGGATCAATACAATCAAGGTTAGTGAAACATTGATTTGTAACATTGTATAAATAGCCATTATAGATAATATTGCTAAATTAATCGTATACATCAAACCAGGACCCAAGTACATTCGGACCTGTGAAACATCTTCTGAAATTCTATTCATAAGATCACCTGTCGTATTCCTCTTATAAAACGAATAATTCAAGCGCTGATATTGCACATAAATCTCATTTTTTAAATCATATTCAATATAGCGAGAAACAATTATGATTGTCTGTCTAGTCAAGAATAAGAAAAAACCTTTCAAAATCGAATACACCAAATACATACCTGCTAGTTGTAAACTAAGCCATAAGACGGAAGTAAAATCCGTTGTATGTTTAACATCTTTCAGAAAATCATTAGTTGCATTCTTCACAATCTTTGGCATTTGAATTCCAAAATAATTGGAAAGACAAATAAACAACACACCCAAAAGTATGCGCCATTTATAAAGAATTAAATATTTATTTAGATAAGCGAGTGACTTCATCTGATATTTTTCTATTTTTGCAAAACTAATTGAATGATTTAACAAAATTGTTAGCAACTAGTAATTATTATTCGTTCTATTTTATTTTTTGACTCGGATGCTTGAAATTACATCTTCTAAATCTAGTTCCACGCGTAAAAGTAACCTTACTTTTACTGTCAAAATTGCATTCAAAACCCTACATACATGTTAAACAGACGTCACTTACGAATCAAAGTATTACAAGTGCTTTATGCTTATTTTCAATCTAATGAAAATGATTTTAAAGTCATTGAAAAAGAATTAATGAATTCAATTGAACGCATTTATGACATCTACTTGTATGTATTACTTGCATTTGAAGAGTTAAAAGATGTAGAAGAACAAAAAATTGCCGAAAGCAAGTTAAAATCCAGAACTACGAATGATCGTTTCGTGCAAAATAAAGTAATCGCTTTAATTACCGAAAATACTGAATTGCGTGAAGCATCTGAAAAAAATAAAGTAAACTGGATTGGCGATGAACACCGCGAAATGTTTAAGAAAATCATGCTGCAAATACGAGAAAGTGAATTATTCTTCAACTACATGCAATCTGAAACAAATACATTTGAAGAAGATAAAAATTTTATAATCGCATTGTTTAAAGCAGAAATTGCAAACTCACAATTGATATATAATTTCTTTGAAGAAAAAAGTATTCATTGGATGGATGACATCGATCTCGCTTGTGGTATCGCCTTAAAAACGATCAAACAAACAACCGAAGATGGCGCAATAACAATTCACCCATTGTTTAAAGATCCTGAAGATGAAATTCCATTTGTAAAAACACTATTACGTAAAACCATTGCTAACGATCAAGAAAACATTCTTTTAATTGACGAACTAACAAAAAACTGGGAATTGGACCGTATCGCAAAAATGGATATCATACTTATGAAAATGGCAATTACGGAACTACAAGAGTTTAATAATATCCCTAAAAAAGTTACACTAAACGAATATATTGAAATATCTAAATTCTATTCTACACCAAAAAGTAGTGGGTTTATAAATGGTATCCTAGATAAGGCTATCGACCGTTTAATAAAAGAACATAAAATTCAAAAAATCGGTAGAGGATTAATGGATTAACTAAAAAACATTTAACTTGCGACTTTAAAACCAAAATAACAATGAAAAAATTAGCTTTTTTAACACTCGGTCTACTTTTATTTTCTTGTACATCTAACGATAAATTAGAGGTTGGCAACAAAACAACATTATCTGTTAACGAAACATTTAATGCTGGAAAAGTAATGTTAGGCGAAGAAGTAGAAGCAAATTTCACGATTAAAAACACTGGGAAGTACCCTTTAATTATCGCGGAAGTGAAAGGTGAATGTTCTTGTACTGTTGCTGAATTTCCAGAAGATCCAATTGAACCAGGAGAAACTGGAAAAATATCCGCAACCGTTCGTACCGACAATGCTGCCGAAGGAATGTTAAGTAAAGGGGTTCGTATTATTGCAAACACAGAACCTTCTCTTACCAAATTAACCATAAACGCTGAAATAGTTCGTAAATAATAACCTAAAATAAATACCATGAATCCAAATTATGTAATGATTCCGTTGATGATCGTAGTATTCTACTTTTTCATGATCAGACCACAACAAAAAAAACAAAAAGAATTAAAAAAATTCCGTGAAAATTTAGCGCCAGGAGATAAAGTGATTACTATTGGTGGAGTACATGGTAAAATTTTAGAAATTAACGATACTACGGTTTTGATTAATTCTGAAGGAAGTAAAATCCGTTTTGAAAAATCTGCAATCTCACAAAGTTCAGCTGATTTACTAGGTTCTGAAGGAAAAGCATAATCTGTTACTGTTCTAATTAAGCTCATGAATTTCATGGGCTTTTTTTTTGATTTTTAAAAAAAAGACGTTTATAGACATTGTGATCCTTAATTAACAAAACACTCTTTAATATTTCAGTAATACATTTCCTATTTATTGGATATTATCCCTAATTTTACCTTAAATATTTGCACCATGTCAAAGCATAACTTTCTTTTTATACCTCTTTTTTCATTTATAGCAATTGCTGGATGTACTAAAGATCGAACTCCAGTTGGAATAGACGCAGAATTATTCTCTAAAGCACAACGAAAAGAAGGTTTTTCCTATTATAACTTTAGTACCGAATTTCTAGAATCCACAAAAGTCGGTGGTCATAAATCCAATTACTTTCGTACTAAATACAACAACTTAGCTGCAACTATTTTAGACAGTACAGGAGTTGTAGTTCCAGGTTCATTTTTCCCTGAAGGTTCTATTATTGTAAACGAAATGAGCTCTATCAAAGGTGAACCCGAGAAATATGCTATTATGTTAAAAGACGAGAAAAGTGATTACGCAGATGAAAAAGGATGGGTATGGTCATATGTGAATGCGGATAATACAATTATCGAACCTGCTTCGAGAAAAGGTATTTCTTGTATTTCATGTCACTCAAGTGAAAACTCTACCCTAATGTCTACTTATTCCACTGGCAAAAAAAAGTAGCTAGCGTATTTTACTAATTAAAAAGTCAGTTCTTCGATTAATTGCTCTATTTTGATCCGAATCATTCGAAACTTTAGGCTGTGTAGATCCAAATCCTTTAGCTTCTAACCTTATTTCTGCAATACCAAGACTTACCAAATAGTTTTTTACAGACTTGGAGCGCTCCTCAGATAAACTTAAATTCTTTGCTGCGTCCCCCAAATCATCTGTATGCCCCTGTATCACAATATCAATATTCTTATTCTCTATCATAAATTTAGAAAACTCTCTGATGATAAATTTAGACTGCTCTGTTAATACACTTGAATTAGTGGCAAACAGAATGTTTTTTATTGCATAAGTCATCCCAACTTTCAATGGACTTACATCCATATTTAAACTACGAATTACCATAGAAGCAGCAGGTTCTCCATCTAATATTGAATTCTCGTTTGCTGTTAGCATTGTATCATGCTTTTCTAAAAGCGCATTCCCATCTAACATGGTATTCTCTTCTTCTGTATCTTCTACTTTTCGCGTAACATCCGCTTGCTTTGTAATTGTTTTAGTTTCTATTTCTAATTTAGTTTCTACCTGCTCAACTTTGGTAACTGCTGACTGAGTGTGATGAGATACAGCTGCTTTTGTATGCAAATAATCTTTATGATTAACAGATAATTGATTTGTATCCTTATGGTTTGAATGTTTTGCTAGCTCTTCTGCTTTTTTATGTTCCTTCTTTTCACCTGTTACAAATGTTCTTATCTTTTCGATTTCTTTTTTAGTTATCATTTTGGTATCGAACGAATGTCCTTCTTTTTTAACAGTTATCGCTACATCTTGCGGATTATCAATGCGTACAATTGCAGCATATTTCCCATCATGCCCATTTACTTTTACTTTTTCAGTCTCTCCAGTAGCTCCATAAGCAATTTCAATCGTAGCTCCATCAATTGGTTTTCCTGCATCGTCTTTCAAATCTCCTTTAATCAACGCTACAGGATGAGGTCTAGCCTCTTTATATAAATCAAATTGATAAATATTCCAATCGCCTTCATGTTTAGAAGAATAATACGCTAATTTTCCATCCGTTGAAACAAAAATACCTACCTCATCGTCCTTGGTATTGATTGGATAACCTATGTTTTTCGGTTTAGACCAAATCTCCTGTCCATCAGGACCTTTTTTCACCCTTCCTTTCTCATCACGCTCCATACGTGTATAAAAGATATCTGTTCCACCAACTCCTCTTCGTGCATCTGAAGACGAAGAAACAAAATACAAGGTTTCAGAATCTTGGTGCAAGAACGGACTCTTATCTTTTCCTGGCGTATTTAATTGATTCATCGGTACTGCATTCGACCATTTCCCATTCGTCATTCGATGTGAAATATATAAATCGTTATCTTGCGTATTCGCTCCTGCCTTTGTAAAAATTAAAGTATTTCCATCCGCTGACAAAGTAGGTTGCGCCTCCCAACTCGTAGTACCATTTATTCCAGGCCCTAAATTTTCAAACTGCGTCCACGAAAAATCATTTCCCCCAGCACCAGAACGCTCATAACGTGTTATATACAAATCACAATTACGGTATTTCTGCCCTTGACTCATTATATCTTTACACGCACAAAAAATCATCTCTTTATTATCAACCGCCATGGTAGCAGCGCCATATCCATCAAAATACCCATCGTTAAACGGACTTGTAAATGGCATCCCTGCATTAAAAGATGCTGTATTACTTGGTCTTTGTGAAAAAGTAAATTGCTCTGTATGGTGTATCATTGGATCCCCAGCTATACGTTTTTCAACACGACGTGTATAAAACATAACCTCATTATCCGGAGAAATCATTGGAATATAATCGTCAATTTCAGAACTTACATGCGCAACTTTAATAGGTTTAAACGGTACTGGACTATTGTAAAGTGCCACTTCATCTTCTAACAGTGAAACAATATCTTTAATTTCTTTTAATTTTTCATCATGATCAGCAGCATAACGCTCCACATCCTTGGATTCATAATTTTGAAATTCTTTCAAATATTTTAGTGCATTAACATTATCTTTTTGAAAATAATTGATTACCCCTAAATAATAAAAACAATCCGCATTATACTCAGCACAGTAAGATAATGCCTTCAAAAACAAATCTTCTGCTTTTGCCATACTTTTATCCCCTGCAACATCTCCTGCTTCTGTACCTTTTGCATACAAGCGATCTGCATCTTCAAAAGCATATATACCAAATTCATAATACGCTAAAGCATGGGTTGGAGCTAAGGTGATTGCTTCATTAAACAACATAACCTTTTCACTAGCAACCGAATTTTCCTTTGCTTTTTGAATAAGCTTAAATACTTTTTTAGGCGGTTTACCACAAGAAGGATTTTGTTCTTGTGCAAAGAATACCTGTGTCAACACAAGAAAAAAACAAAAAATAGTATACTTTAACATCCTAGACGTATTAATGGTTATTGTTTCTAACGTAAAAAACGACTAAAATGTTATATACTAAATCGAATAATTTAAAGTTATTTTATTTCAATAAAGTCTTTAACTTTTTCAGACAATAAAGCAATATCCAATACCTCTTTCATCGTTTTGACATAGTGAAAAGTTAATCCTTTCAAATAATTTGCTTTTATTTCTTCTATATCTTTTCGATTTTTTTCACATAAAATAATCTCTGTGATGGAAGCACGTTTTGCTGCTAAAACTTTTTCTTTTATTCCCCCTACTGGTAGTACTTCTCCACGCAAGGTTATTTCGCCAGTCATAGCCAATTGATTCTTTACTTTTCGCTGGGTAAACAAAGACGCTAAAGAAGTTAACATCGTAATTCCTGCGCTAGGACCATCTTTTGGAGTCGCTCCTTCTGGCACATGAATATGCACATTATAATTTTCAAAGATTTCTTGCTCTAACCCTAAGAAATGACTGTGGGCTTTCAAATATTCCAACGCAATTACAGCAGACTCTTTCATGACATCTCCTAAATTACCTGTTAATGTTAATTTCCCTTTTCCTTTTGTTATGGATGATTCAATAAATAAAATATCCCCACCGACACTAGTCCACGCTAAGCCAGTAACAACGCCAGCAACATCGTTATTTAAATACTTTGTTCGCGCTCTTCCAACACCTAATACCGTATGTAAATCTTCCGCTACAATTTTAATAGAGAACTCCTCTTCCAAAGCTATTTGTCTTGCACGATTTCGTACTAACTTAGCAACTTGTTTATTAAGTCCTCGAACGCCAGATTCATTCGTATATTCCTCAATTAATTTTTCCAATACTTTTTTATCTATAGAAATATCTTTCTTTGTAATTCCATGTTCTTTAATTTGTTTTGGAATCAAATGATTTTTAGCAATTTCTATTTTTTCTTCAATGGTATAGCCATTAACCTCTATAATTTCCATACGATCACGCAAGGGACCTTGTATTTCTGCTAACGAATTCGCCGTAGCAATAAACATCACTTTAGATAAATCGAATTCTGTTTCTATGTAATTATCGTAAAATGCACTGTTTTGCTCTGGATCCATTACCTCTAATAAAGCGGAAGATGGATCACCATGGTTACTACGTCCTAATTTATCTATTTCATCTAAAACAAACACAGGATTCGCTGTTTCGGCTTTTTTCAAATTTTGAATAATTCTACCTGGCATTGCTCCAATATACGTTTTTCTATGTCCTCGAATTTCGGATTCATCATGCAAACCACCTAAAGACATCCTCACATATTTTCGCCCTAAAGCATCGGCAATAGACTTTCCTAAAGATGTTTTACCAACACCTGGAGGTCCATAAAAACAAAGAATTGGCGACTTCATGTCACCTTTCAATTTTAATACTGCTAAATATTCCAAAATACGACGTTTCACATCCTCTAAACCAAAGTGATCTCGGTCTAATATTTTCTCTGCAATTTTTAAATCCAAAACATCTTCCGAAAATTCACCCCAAGGTAAATCAATCAACATTTCTAAAAAGTTTAATTGAACTGTATATTCTGCACCTTGTGGATTCATACGTTGAAATTTGTTCAACTCTTTCGCGAAAATTTTAGCTACTTTTTCATCCCACTTCTTAAGTTTTGCACGTTCTTGTAAGTCCTGCACTTCCTGCTCTTGCGGATTATCCCCTAACTCATCTTGAATTGTTCTAATTTGTTGATTTAAGAAATATTCGCGCTGTTGCTTATCAATGTCATGACGCACTTTAGATTGAATTTCATTACGAATTTTAAGTACCTCCGTTTCCATAGAAAGATGTTCCAAAACCATGTAGGAACGCTTTTTGATATCTAATTGTTCTAATAGTTGCTGTTTCTTAGCAACATCTGCGTTCATATTGGAACAAATGAAATTCACCAAAAATGTTGGGCTATCAATATTACCAATTGCAAAAGATGCTTCAGAAGGAATATTTGGACTTTGACGTATGATTTCCAACGCATTTTCTTTTATAGAAGCAAAAACTGCCTCCATTTCTTTGGACTTTTTGTCGTATGGTTTTTCTTCTAATAACTTTACGGTTGATTTTAAATAAGGCTCACTCTGTGTTTCTTTAACCAATTTAAACCTCCTTCTTCCCTGCAGAATAACCGTTGTACTGCCATCAGGCATTTTCAACATTCGGATAATTTGAGCTACAGTTCCTACTTTATGCAAATCTTTCCATTCCGGACTTTCGACCTCTTGGTCCTTTTGCGAGACAACCCCAATAATTTTATCCCCTTTATTGGCATCTTGAATTAATCGTATCGATTTATCACGACCAACTGTAATTGGAATTACAACTCCTGGAAATAATACGTTATTTCGTAAAGGTAAAATGGGTAATTCAGAAGGAAAATCTTGCTTATTCATCGACTCCTCTTCTTCTTGTGTGATTAACGGAATAAATTCAGCCTCACTTTCTATATCTGAAGAAAACTGTACTAATGGTAATTCAAAATTGTCGTAATTCATAATATATAGTGTCAAATTGTCATATGTTTCAACTAAAAAGTTGTAATCTATCGAAAGAAAACAAAAATTTATAGATGATTACTTATTGGTCAAACAACATGCCATTTTTACATCCGACAAATTGCGCAATTCTCTAATTATCTCAATCAATTTCTTTAAATTTGTACCTAGGATAAAGCAATATTAATTCAGAACTCTTTTTGTCATCGAGTGTCAAAAAAAGTCTGAATCAAGAATGCCTAAATAAACCCTAATAAACCCTAAATGCAAGATTACTTTTTAAAATACCGTAATGGTATTATAGGAATAGATACGTCTATTCCGACTCCAACTGGAGAAAATCTACCTATAGTTTATGCTGACTGGACAGCTAGCGGACGTTGTTTTTCCCCTATTGAAGAGCGATTGAAGCAGGAAATAATGCCTTTCGTTGCAAATACACATACCGAAACTAGCGCAACAGGAATGGCAATGACGTACGCATACCACAAAGCTAGAACTAAAATAAAAAATCATGTCAATGCAAATGAAAATGATATGATTATAACAAGTGGTTCTGGTATGACAGGAATGGTAAATAAATTCCAACGTATTCTCGGTCTACGTGTTCATGGGAAATTAGCTTCTATTCCAAATGAAGAAAATAAACCTGTTGTTTTCATCACGCACATGGAACACCATTCTAACCATACAAGCTGGTTAGAAACTATTGCAATAATTGAAATCATTGAGCCAACAGCTGACGGATTAATCAACCTAGAACATCTGCACGAATTACTACAAAAACATGCACATAGAACAATGAAAATAGCCTCTATTACTGCTTGTTCAAATGTTACTGGTATTCGTACACCATACCACCAAATTGCGAAAATGATGCATGAAGCAAATGGTGTCATATTCGTTGATTTTGCTTGCTCTGCACCTTATGTAGACATCAATATGCACCCACAATCCGTTGATGAACACCTGGACGCTATCTTTTTCTCACCACACAAATTCCTTGGTGGACCAGGTTCTTCTGGGGTACTTATCTTTAACAAATCACTCTACAACAATACGATTCCAGATGATTCTGGAGGCGGTACAGTAGATTGGACTAATCCATGGGGAGAACATAAATATGTAGATGATATTGAGGCGCGAGAAGATGGAGGTACACCTGCTTTTTTACAAACCATAAAAACTGCTATGTGTATTTCTCTTAAAGAAGAAATGGGTGTTGAAAATATTTTACAACGAGAACATGAAGTATTAGATATACTTTGGAATAAATTAGAACACATTCCAAATCTTCATATCCTAGCCCCACAACATAAAGATCGCTTAGCAATAGTTTCTTTTTATATCGAGGAAATGCATTATAATCTTGGTGTTCGTTTATTAAATGATAAATTCGGTATTCAAAGCCGAGGTGGTTGTTCCTGTGCTGGAACTTACGGGCATTATCTATTAAATGTCGATCAAGAAACATCAAAAAAAATAACAGATAGTATCAATCAGGGTGATTTTTCGAATAAACCTGGATGGATTCGAGTTTCTCTTCACCCAACCATGACCAATGAAGAGGTCATTTTTATAGGAGAATCGATTATAGCACTAGCTAAAAACTTTAAAGAATGGGGAAATGGCTATGAATTAATTCCCTGTCAAAACTCCTTGGAATTGGAGGAGGCAACAAGTGAAAATAAAATAAAAACAAAAATGGATCAAGCCTTAACTGATTCTTTTTGTTGATGTATAATTGGAAACTAATAAATAAATCAAAGCAATAAAGGAGGTAATAATCCCTATAAAAAAAGAATGACTCGCAGATATATAGGTGTTTTTGTAGGTAAATAAAGTGCATATGGAACCAAACATTATCCCCAACTCTAAGGCGATAAACATGGTTCCTGCTCCAACTCCTTTTCGCTCAGGATGGGATAAATCTGCTGTCCATGCAAACAAAGAAGGGCTATTTATTCCTGTTGCTAGTCCAAAAACAAGCGAAGAAATTGTATAGGTTACAATATTGGAAGCATTCACCAATAGAATCATGCTTATTAGTAACAAACTAACTCCAATAATCAAAGACTTTACTCGTCCGATCGTATCCGATAAACGACCAGTAAACAAACGTACCAAAATAGTTATTGCTATATAAAAAAAGAAAAACCATCCTTTATTGTTTATCCCGAGATATCCTGAAATATCAGGTGTTAATACAAATACACATCCGGAACACGCAGAAGTTAGAAACATAACAAAAGCAGATGGCAATACACTTGGTTCAAATACATCCTGTTTTTTAATTTTCAAAAAATGAAATTGCATTTGTTTTGGACTTTCTAGCGTCTCTATACTAAACTGAAGTAAAATTAAAGAAGCAATATTTAATGCTAATGAAAGATAAAAAAGTGCATTTACTCCTAAAACAGTAGCTATTGGTGTCCCTAAAACCTGTCCCAAGCCTATTCCTAAAGAAATAAACGTCCCCCAGATTCCCATACCAACTCCTCTTTTATCTACAGGTAAAATATCCGTAATTAATGCAGTAGCCCCTGTTGGAGTAAAACCTACCGTAAATCCATGTATAAATCGAACAACCAAAAACAAAAAAACAGAATGCGTAAAGGGGTATAATAAATTAACAAAGACACATAAAATTAAACCAACATACATCACATTTTTTCTTCCTATATAATCTGAAAGTTTACCTGAAAATGGGCGAGATATAGCAGCTGAAATCGTAAATATAGTTATGATTAATCCTTTCCAATTATTTCCACCTAGTCTAGATAATATTCCATTTAGTTCTGGCATGATTAAGTTAAAACTTATCATAAATAACAACATGGAAATACAAACAACCCAAAAATTACGGTTATATTTTTTCATTCTGTATGTAAAAAGGCTGCCTCAATATTTGAAACAGCCTTGTTATTTTTAGTGGGATTCTTTTGCATGCTCCTCTTCTTCCGGATCAGGAGGAAACAACTTAGGAGCATCCTTTTTTCCTTGATAATGATCTAACATATCTTCTAACTGAGAAATAGAAAGTCCTTTCGCAATGATCTTTTTGTCTTTATCCAATACAAATATTTTTGGTGTCGAATAAATATCATAGGTCTCTTGGTAGTTTAATGCTTCTACTGTCGTAAATTTTGGAACAAATTGTCTTGCATCTTCCAATGCAGCTTTATAAAGTTTATCCGTTAATGCTACATTTATAAAGGATAAATTATTATCCTTTATAAATTTTTTCCATTTCACATAATCTTCGCCAACTGCTTTACCAACAGCATATACTTCCACATTGCGCGCTTTTAATTTCTTTACATACAACTCTCCTAATTTTGGTGTTGTTTTTTTACAATGTCCACACTCTGGATCCCAAAAATATAAAACTGTATAATCAGCCTTTAAACTATAAAAATCTCTCCAACGTGTATCTGTAGAATCTACCAATGAAATATTAGGTGGCACTTCTCCTTGTACTAAATTTTTATTTATATCTACTTTTTTACACAACTCCCCCAATTTCGCTGAATCCATCCAGGTGATATTGGAAGAACCTTGTAATTTACCGAAATTATTTTTTACACAATAATAACGTTGCCCCATTTTAACAAACACCTTGTCCATACCCATAATATTAGACTTCTCATAATTGGATGTGATATGGGTAACACAATACTTAAACATCTCTGATTTAACACTTAAATTGTCACAAAAACGGAAAGCAAATTTTACAATGGTATCCGGAATTGGAGGCAACATATTGTTACTAAAGTAAAAATCAAGTTTGTTATGAAAAACTGGAGTACTCAATAATCTATCGTCGCTCAAGTCAATATTATCAAAATAATGATCTCTAAAATAATGATATGCAAAATTAGAATCCAATAATACACCATTCGCATTCTTAGGTGCTTCAGGCACTTCAACATCCATCGACATCTTTACAATTTTACTTACAAATGCTGTTGGATTATCTGTTACCAATTGCTTTTGGTATGAAACAACTTCTTTTGAAATTGCCTCCAATTCTTTTCCAATCACCTTGTAATCTGGCGATTCTTTACCCAATTTCTCACGTTTATCTGCTAATTCTTTCGCTTTTGTCCTGCGATCATTCATGAATTTGATATATGCTAAGAAAGTAGTGTTCTCTTTGGATTGTTTGATTACCATTGACTGAATGAAATCTGGTCCAGAAGTTTCTATACTTACATCTTCACCACTGTAAATAAAGTCAAAATACTTTTGACCTGGAAGCAAAAGAGCTAATACACCTGGTTTTTGTTTGGAACCTTTGAATTCAACTATTCCTTTTTTCATCTCAGCTGTATCTGCATAATACATGCCTTTACCATAATATTTCACCAAAAAAACGGTTGTATCTTTTTCACCAGACACCTTAATCTTGATTTTTTGTGAAAATCCAGCTAATGATAATAACGTAAATAAAATAAAAACTACTTTTTTCATATAATTGTATAGGTTAATGTTAGCTCAAAATTATAAATTTTAAGTAGATTCCATATGTTAAATCTTCCTAAAATTCATTTAATATATTTCTTTTACTACTTATAAAGACTACTAGGTAAAATAAGACGAACGAAACACCTAAGGTTGCCCAGCTATAGATACTATGATTAAAATCAATATAAATCCCAGTACTTTGTAATTTCTCATCCAAAAAAGACTTGATAAGAACAAAAAATAAGATACCTACTAAACATAGTGATCCAAATAATAAAACAAAATAATAAATAAAGACGTTAGACAATGTATGTGTTGCATACCCCAAACGTAATAAGGTTTTAATTTCATAAGAATTCTTGGAAATTAATAGTTGTATATATTGTACTAAAACAAATGAAGAAAATAATAATGTTAAAAAAGATATACATGCTACTACAAGTAATAATGTACTTACAATACTTTTTAATCTTCCTGTAACTAATTGCGCATTTTTAGACTCATAATGTTGTTTTTGCAAGAATTTTTCCAGCAACCCAAACTCCTTCTCTTTCCCAGAAATCATTAGCTGTGTTATTTTTTCTTGGGACTTGGTTCCGAAGGTGTTTTTCCCAAATTGCATAAATGATTTTGGTACCAAAATAGAAGAAACTTCATTCGTAAATCCAATAATTTTGGCATTGAACTTTTGGTTTATTCGATCGTTCGATAACTGTAAACTAAACAATACATCTTTTGCTAATTCATCCGAAATTTGAGGGATTCCAGAAGAACTCATAAATGTATTTAACATTACCATAAAATCACGTGGCAAAATTATCGGTACAAAATCTGAATTCTTGTCCCACTTCCAGGATTTGGATTTAACATCCAAAAAACGAGTATCAATAGATTGAATAAAAACATCCGAACGAAAGTAAGGTAACATTGGATCAGATGTTGCGAATTCAACCCCAAAATTATTACTCAATACAGGCTGAACATCTGCAATAAAAGATTTGTTTTTGATAGCATGAATTTCATGTGCAGAAAATGAAGTGGATGCTAATTGTAAAGTAGTAGTAGTCGATACTTTTTTCTGGATTACTAATGTATTTGGACCCAACATTTCAGAACCTTCACCAAATTCAGTCACTTTGATGAAATAATGTACCGATACAAGTAAAAAAACGACGCCTAAAAACGCACCAAACAAGGCGATAACCAATTGTATAAAAGACTGATTCCGTAATAGTATTTTGCGTAACATTAGATTAAAATTAATTGGTCATAAGCACTATTAACATGCGTTCCTAAAGCCGTTAAAATCCAACCTGCTTCCTGTTGTTCACACGCCTGATTTAGAATATCCATACAAATTTGTGCATTGTTCGCATCTAAATGCGAGAAAGGTTCATCCAACAACAACCAAGAAAAAGGTTGACAAATCGAACGAAGAATTGCAACTCGCTGCTGTTGACCAATAGACAGGTTGCAACACTTTTCATTGATTTTTTTAAACAACCCAACTTGTTCAATAAATGCAATAAGCTCCGCTTTTGTTAAATGACTCGTTAAATCATTTTTTATCTGTAAATTCTCAAGTACAGTTAATTGTGGAAATAATTGTAAATCTTGAAATACAATCGACACTTTATTATTTCGGTATTCACTCCAAGTACGATGTGAAAATGTAGAAAGATTCTGGCCATCCACACAAATTTCACCAGAATAATCTTTTCGAACTCCAAATAATAAATGTACTAAAGTTGACTTTCCTCTTCCACTTGGAGCTTCCACAACCACCTTCTTACCCTTTTCCAAAATTAGACTTTGATTCCATAGCGAATTCTCTGTTTGAAGAGTCGATGAAAGTGGCGTTGGTAACACATGATTAAAATGAATATGCATGCTTATAATTGTTGTATGTTAACCAAATGTAATTAATTATTTCAAGTTGGTAAGAACCTCTTTTACCTGTAACTCTGTTTCTGTAGACTCTAACCAATATGCATGCTCGTACCTTCGAAACCACGTTAATTGTCTTTTAGCATACCGACGTGTATTTTGTTTAATCAACGCAATTGCATCTGCAAGACTAATCTCTGATTTCAAATATCGAAATAACTCAGAATATCCAACTGTATTTAAAGCTTGTAAATGCGCCAAATGAAAAACAGACTTTACCTCTTCCAATAATCCAGTCGCAATCATTCGATCAACACGTTGTTCAATTCGTGTATATAAAATGTCTCTTGGATGATTTATGATAAAATACTGAAATGTAAAATCTCTTTTGACTTTTGTATTATTCTCTTTATAGGAAGTAAAAGTATTGCCTGTATTACGTATAACTTCAAGTGCGCGAATTACTCGTGTAGCGTTTGCATGGTCAACTTGTGAATAAAAGATGGGGTCTTTTGTTTGTAGTTCAACTAACAATGCATCCAAACCAACTTGAAGCAATTCTTCATTTAGCTGATTACGTATTTCTTGACTGAAAGGGATTTTATCCAAACCTACACACAAGGCATCTATAAACAACCCCGATCCTCCAACTAAGACAATTGTATCTTTAGTTTTAAACGCTTCTTTTAATACTGACAATGCTTCATCCGCAAAAGTGGAAGCCGACAAAGGATTTAGTAAAGTGTGACTATCTACAAAATGATGTGATACTCCTTCTTGCTCTTCTAAACTAGGCTTGGCCGTCCCAATAGCTACCTCGCGATAAAATTGACGTGAATCTGCTGATATTACACAGGTATTAAAGTGCTTTGCTAATTGGATTGCTAATGAAGTTTTTCCACTTGCCGTAGGTCCAGCAATAACTATCAAGCGTTTATTACTCATACAAGGACTTCAAGGTTTGATAACGATGGAAAACCTCTTTTACATAGGAAGCTATACGCTTACCTTTTCGTTTACGTAATACAACTTCTACGTTATTATCCCATAATAAAGGATTTAATCCCTTAGCTGCAGCACGCTTTTGCGCTTTTTCAATTGGAGAATGTCCAGCGTTATAAGTAGCAAATACAAACTTGATACGTTGATGATAATCTGGTATATGATTCCATAATTTAAAATCTTGAAAAATCTTTTTCATACCAGCTTTTATTTGTGAAGCAGGGGAAGAGGATGGATGAACACCATAGCGTTTACCAGTACCAGGCATAAATTGCATTAAACCAAACGCACCTCCTTTACCTTTTATATATGGTGTGAAATTCGACTCTTGTTGTACTATTGCACCTATAATATGCCATTCCATAGCATATTTCTTAGCTTCTCGTTTAAACAACTTATCAAACGAAGAAAGTTTCCCGCCACCAGAATTTAAATAATCTGTATACGTCAAATGAGATAACTCTTTCCCATCAAAATATTTCTTTTTCAGAAATCTAAAATGAGGTGTTTTACGGAATTTATGAATCCAAGCATCCATACTTGCTTTCAATTTGGGATTATTTTTACGAACTCCAAACGCTATCTGTTGCTTTATACTTAAACGTAAATGATGATCTAAATGATTAAAAGCATAGGCATTGGCTACAGCAATATGATTATCCACTACCGTATAATCTATTTCTTTATTAGCAACTTTAGCTAATAATTTCTCAGGTGAATAAATTCCATCTAATGCATGAATCTCAATCGGCTCACCAATCTCTTGTTCTAAATACTTAATACGCTGATAATAACTAGAGTTTTTCCAAACAGAAATCTTTTTATGTGCTAACTGCATCGGATCTTTTATATACTGTGGTGTTGAATCAGATGGTAATCGCTGAATTAATACCTGTGCAGAGCGTAAATATGGTAACGTGAAATCAATGGTTTTCTTACGATCTTTACTAATTGTATAACTACACGCTAATACATCCCCCTCTAAACGATTTAACTTTAAATCAACATCATCCAAATTAGTAATTAGTTTTACTTCTAGTTTAACTCCTATACTTTTAGCATATTCTTTCAATAATTCATATTCAAAACCCATTTTAACACCTTCTAATTCTAAATAAGAGGTAGAACTATTTTCTGCTAATACGATTAATTTTTTATTCGCTACTATAGTTGGTAAATCAGAGTTTTCAGAAGAATTTATATAGAAAGCATATTTTTCTGTGTTTCTTTTACATGAAAAAAGAATCAATATGGAGAAAAACAAAAAACCTAAAAAGCGTATTTTATACATACGTAAAGTATTACGTTCATAAAGAACATGTTAAACATAAAAATATTATACGTAAAATACAAAATAAAGTTACTTTTCACAAAATCAACACACTAAACTATATTATAAAATTAATACAATTGTGTGTGTTGAATTTGTATTTTTGCATTTCAATAAAATTTAATGAATAGAGCACAAATCCTTATTTTCAATTTTTTAGATGTTTTTTACCCCATCTTTAAACGATTTATGGATAAACAAACCTATCACTATTTAGCGTGTGGAGGAGGAAATACATTATTCGGGTTAGTACTTTTTTTCGTCTGTGAACACTATGTTTTTCATCAAGTAAATGTAGAGTTTGGTTTTTTTACAATTAAACCTCACATTGCTTCATTTATTGTTTCTTTCAGTATCACCTTCCCTATTGGTTTTTTATTAAGCAAATATGTAGTTTGGAACGATAGTAATTTACCAGGTAAAAAACAATTTACAAGACATTTATTTTTTGTAATCTTTAGTGTATTTCTAAATTATATTTTATTAAAATTATTTGTTGATTATTTGCATTGGTGGCCTATGCCTAGCCAAATATTAACCACCTTAATCATCGTGATTTTCAGCTATCTAGCTCAAAAATATTTCACATTTAAATAACTAATCAAACGTCAACCCTTCTTCGTTAGATGTAGAACCATGACTTTCAACTCCATAATCTAATCGTTTTGTAGTTACGTATCTTGGAACATAATATGCACTGCCATTAAAGCGATCGATAGTTATACCTTTGGATGAAGATGCATGTATAAATTTTATCCCTTCTGTAGGATGGATTTCATAAATTATTGCAACATGACCAATCCGACTAGAACTAGAATTACTTCCTTTGAAAAACATTAAATCCCCTGGCTTTGCTTCTGAAAGTTTTACAGTCCTTCCATACTCCGCTAATCCATAACTAGAATGTATTACATCTAGACCAAAATTCCCTAAGACATAAGATACAAAACCAGAACAATCAAACCCGGTTGGTGATGCACCCGAACTCAAATAAGGTGTTCCTAAAAATGTTTTAGCAAAACCTAACATATTGTCTACATAGGCACTATTATTTTGAGGCAATGAATCTGTATGTACTTTAAAATCTAATTTAGCAACCGATCTAGAATTAAGAATAGAATCTTTTTTTACATTTCCTTGTGCGCTGACATGGAAGAATTGTAAGCAACAAAAAAATAAAAAAAATATAATATAGATACTAGATGTTCTCATTCGTTTGCAAAAATATCACTATTTTCACAGCATAAAACGTAAGTCTTGAATAAAGTATCTACAGAAAATTTAACTAAATTGTACTACACCATCGGTGAGGTATCAACTATGTTCAATGTAAACACTTCATTAATAAGGTTTTGGGAAAAGGAATTCCAAGTTATCTCCCCTAAAAAAAACAGAAAAGGCAATCGCTTATTTACGATCCAAGACATCGAAAATATTAACAAAATTTATCATCTAGTAAAAATCAAGGGGTTTACATTAGATGGTGCAAAAAATTCTTTAAAGGCAAAAGAAGATTATTCACACGAAGAAAATATATCTGATAAAGAAGCCGTTATTGAACGTTTAAAAGCAATAAAGGAGTTATTACTAACAATGAAAACGAAATAATTAAGAGGTTTAAAAATTGAATTTATACGTTTTTGTGCTCTTCTAGATAAAGACGATTTAAATACTCTAAAGACTCAAGTATTTCTTGCTCAGTAATTTCTTGATTTATTACACTTTCACCAATACCAATTAATAAAACGCACAAAATTTTCTGTTGTTCATTCTTTTTATCATTGAGCATTAATTGATAAATTTCATGCAAGTTTTCATTTGATAAATCAATACTTTCATAATTAGAAAGTAACACATTTTCGATTTCATTTAATTCAGACAATGTGATAAAATTCTTTTTAAACGAAATAAATGACTCAGCTAAAATCCCCAACGCTACCGCATAGCCATGAGATATTGGATCTTTCGTAACAAAGTGTCCTTCCAAAGCATGTCCAATAGTATGACCAAAATTTAATTTTTTTCGAAGCCCTCCTTCAAAAGGGTCTTCCAATACAATTCCATTTTTTATAGAAAGTGAAGTGTAAATATGCTCTATCGTTAATTCTTTTTCTACTTCCTTTATTGAAGATAAATCTGCCCAATGTTTTGCATGTACAATCAAACCATGTTTTAACATCTCAGCAAAACCATTATATATTTCTCCAATTGGTAAGGTTTGCAAAAATGCGGGGTCAATAAATACTGCTTTTGGATCAACAAAAAGCCCCAACTGATTTTTATATTTACCTAAGTCCACTCCTGTTTTGCCTCCTATCGAAGCATCCACCATAGCTAATAACGAAGTAGGTATATTTATGAAATCTATCCCTCTTTTATATATTGATGCAGTAAATCCACCAATATCTGATACGATCCCCCCACCTAAATTTAAAACAACATCTTTTCTGTCAATTTGATAGTCTGTCCAGGTCTCCCATATCTGTGCACACAAATCGATAACTTTACTACTTTCACCCTCAGGAATTAAGATTACCTCTGCTTCTCGTAAAAAATCAAACGAGGTTAATAAATACTCTAAACAAAATTCATTCGTATTTTCATCTACAATAATAATTTTACGTGATGTTGCATAGTTAGTTTCCATCAAATCGTGAAAGGAAGACAGTTCTAATTCATTAATTTCAATTAGATATCCATTCGATTTGAGTGTATATGACATAACTTAGAATTTTTAAATGAAGATACAAAATACAATATATTTTCAATACCATTAATTTTTCACTTAAAATTATTGAATATTTAGATAAAATGAAAGTATTTTTGTACTATGATAACGTTTGAAAATACAGAAATTGCTTTTAAAAGCAAAACCGACAAAGACTTAATTAGAGCCTATTGGTTATTCAAAATAATCGGATATCCACGCGTGGTAAAATTCGGCAAATGGTTTACTGAAATTGCTTTAAAATTAAATTTACCGATTGATGGAATCATCAAAAAAACGATATTTAAACAGTTCTGTGGAGGTACAAACATAGAGGATTGTTCATCAAAAATCAAAGAATTAAACGACTATAAAATCGGTACCATACTAGATTATTCTGTAGAAGGAAAAACGGAAGAAGTGGACTTTGAGAAAACGACGCAAGAAATAATTGCAACTATTCTTAAAGCAAAGGAAAATCCTGCTATTCCATTTGCTGTATTTAAAGTGACTGGAATTGCTACTTTTTCAATTCTAGAAAAAGCTAACGATATTAACAATAAACTTTCTGACACAGACAAGAAAGCATATCTTGGTATTATTCATCGTGTGGAACGAATTTGTCAAGCAGCACACACAAATAATGTACCCGTTTTTATAGATGCGGAAGAATCTTGGATTCAAGATAGTATCGATCGAATAACTTTGTCAATGATTATGAAATTCAATAAAGATAAAGCAATCGTTTTCAACACCCTTCAAATGTATCGACATGATAGAATGGATTTTTTGAAAAAACTAATCGTAGATGCACGTTCAGGAAATTATCACTATGGAATTAAACTTGTTCGAGGTGCATATATGGAAAAAGAACGTGAACGAGCAAAATTACTTGAATATCCTTCGCCTATTCAGAATACAAAAGCAGATTCAGATAAAGATTATAACCTAGCGTTAGAATTAATTTGTAGTAATATAGATTGCCTAGCATTGTGCGCAGGAACACATAATGAAGAAAGTTCACTTTTTTTAACGGAACTAATTGCACAAAAAGGGTTAGACAAATATTCTAAAAATTTATTCTTTGCTCAATTACTAGGTATGAGTGATCATATATCATATAATCTTGCAGCTAATGATTTTCATGTTGCGAAATATGTTCCATACGGTCCAATTAAAGAGGTACTCCCATATTTACTTCGACGTGCTGATGAGAATACATCTGTAGCAGGTCAAACTAGTAGAGAATTATCGTTACTATCCATCGAAAAAAATAGAAGAAAAAAATAAATGTCTATCTCTCAAATTAGAAAAACAAGAGAACGAAAACGAGCGTTATTCTATAAAACACTTGCTTTATTTTTAGTATTAATTTTAACTAACACGCTATGGTTTACATTTTTTTACGAAGATGATACGCTGGATATTATTTATGGAATTCTAACTCCATTATTGTACTGTTTATTCTATTATCGTATAAAAAAAACTCGTAAAAGATTTAAATCAAAAATTAAATCACACATCTATATACCAATTATATATGCATTATTCGGAATGTTTTGGTATGTTTTCGCTTCGTTTTTTATTTATGTTAGTGATAAATTAGATGGAACAGTAGATGATGTTTACGAAGCAAATATTGAAGTTATTAATGCACAAAATAAAGAAACAGTCATACAAAAAAACGATTCTAAAAATCTTTTTGAAAAATTAAATGTAAAAACTTTCTTTCTCTTCAATCCAAATCTTGCATATCCATGTAAAATTTCAGAAGAAATTGAAGCATCCTTTACAAAAAAATCAAAAAACAATACAATACATCACTCTAAACAACAAGCAAATACCATTATTATTTTTGTTATTTTATTTTTGATTCAAATAGGAGTGATATATATTTCTGAACACTATATTTACCCGAAAATAAAACCGAAAGTAATTACTCGTAGAAAAAGAATACATACTTTCTTAAAGATTGAAGACGCATTCATCGATGAAAAAAGAGTGCATGAAGAGGTCAAATTAACACCCAAATCTTCCTCCACTGATTTTCCTAAATTGTAGAATTTGTAACTAAGTTTGGTTCAAATTTTAATAATTCCATTTTTTCACCATCAAAAACTCCATACGTAAAATAGTGAATCCAATCACCTAGATTCACATAAACAGATGTTTCAACTTGCTGTAAAATTGGTAAATGACGATGACCGAAAACGAAAATATCGATACTTTCTTTTCGTAATTCTTCTTTACAATAATGAATCAGCCATTCTTTATCTTCACCTAGAAAAACCTCATCCAAATGTCCTGATTTAGCACGACTTCTCTTCGATAAAAAGTCAGCTAAACCTATACCAATATTTGGATGAATAAATCCAAACATAGCTTGTATCCAACGATTTTTAAAAATCTTTTTTAAACGCTTGTAACCATAATCACCAGGGCCAAGTCCATCACCATGTACAATGAATATTTTTTTACCATTAATGGAGGTAATAAATGGTTCATAATGGAGTATTACGCCTAACTCTTTCGGTAAATAATCAAAAGCCCACATATCATGATTGCCAGTAAAAAAATGTACTGGTATACCAGCATCTGTAAATTCAGCAATCTTACCTTGTAATCGGACAAAACCTTTTGGTATAGCAAACCTATATTCAAACCAAAAATCAAAAATATCACCCACTAAAAATAAGGCTTCACAAGTAGGTTTAATTTGCTCCATCCAAGAACAAATTTGATTTTCCCGTACACGACTTTTCTCATAAGTAGGAGCACCTAAATGAAAATCAGAAGCAAAGTAAACCTTTTTAGATGGAGATAATTGCATAATTAAAATCCAAAGACGTTTTTCAAAAGTAATTCTAACTCTTCTCCTCGGACATTTGTTTTAATTATCTTCCCTTCTTTGTCAATCAAGACTGTAAATGGAATTCCGGTAACTTTATATAATTGAGCAGCTTCATTAGACCATGCTTTTAAATCACTTACATGATTGGTCCAAGACAATTTATCTTTTTTTATCGCTTCTTGCCACGCATTTTTATCCTTATCCAATGAAACACTCATAACTGTAAATCCGGAATCCTTGTACTTCTCATAAATCTTAACCACATTTGGATTCTCTCTTCTACAAGGACCACACCAAGATGCCCAAAAATCAAGCAAAACTACTTTCCCTTTTAAATCAGATAAACGCATAGGTTTACCGTCTATTTTTGGTTGCATAAAATCTAAAGCTTCTTTACCAGGCATTAAAAAAGCCATCTCATCATGTTTAGCTTTGAAATTTAAATAATTAGATTTAACAAAATTTACAGTAGGTGCACCATCAAATCCTTTCACAATTTGATCCACTAACATTTCATATACCTCAAAATTTTGATTTGGATCAATAAGTGATAGTAATGGTAATAATGCTGGAGAATTTTGATTCAAATTAAAAAATTCCTGCTTGTATGCTTCAAA